>CAIJZG010000257.1 GCA_903825065.1 uncultured Bacteroidota bacterium | reverse complement strand
TACTAACGTCTGTGCAGAAAACTTGTTGAATACCATGCTCCACATAATCATTCAAAAAATCATAAATATCAATATCAGTAGTTTCTAGCCAACCTGCTACTGCAATTTTTTCTGATTTTACATCCGCACCTAATAAAAATTTATCAGCACCATAGTCATTTAGCCAACTCACAAAAACATCTCTTTGCTTAACCGCTAAGCTTCCAATGGTAGCATAAGCCGCACCTGATTCAAAAACAATTTTTAAATCTTTATCTTGTTTAATACCACCTCCAAAATCGATACTTAATGTAGTACTCGCAGCAATTTGTTGCAATACGACCCAGTTTTTTACGGTTCCTTCTTTTGCACCATCCAAGTCGACCAAATGCAATCTTTTTAAACCAGCACCTTCAAACGCTTTTGCCACTTCCAGAGGGTTTTCATTGTAGATGGTTTTTTGCTCATAATCACCTTGCGTAAGCCGTACACATTTTCCATCAATAATATCAATAGCAGGAATTATTTCCATGATTTCGTTTTCTAAAGATTTATAAAATTTTTAAGTATCTGCTCTCCAATAGCTGCACTTTTTTCAGGATGAAACTGTACCCCATAAAAGTTATTTTTATGAAGAGCGGCACTATAAGGTAAAACATAATTTGTAGTTGCAATTGTATGTTCTCCTTTAGCAGCATAATATCCATGAACAAAATAACAATAACTATTCTCCTTTAATCCACTAAAAAGCTGTGTTTTTAAATCGTATATCGAGTTCCAACCAATCTGCGGAACTTTCAAATGCTGTTGAATTTGTAAATCTGGATTGAACTTCTTTACCTGTTCATCAAATATTCCTAGGCATTTAGTATTATTCTCTTCGCTATAAGCACACATCAATTGCATTCCTAAACAAATACCCAGCACCGGCTGTGTTAAACTATTAATTAATTTATCAAGTCCTCTATGTTTCAAATAATTCATAGCGGTACTAGCTTCTCCAACTCCAGGAAAAATTACTTTATCTGCTGATTTAATCAAGTCTTCTTCATCTGTTACTAAGGCCTCAATACCTATTCGTTCAAGGGCATACAATACCGATTGAATATTCCCTGCATTGTATCTGATGATAACTAGTTTCATTAATTCAATTTAACTGCTTAAATGATACTACTTAAAAATTGCTTTACTGATAAGGCAATATCTTTTGAGTTTTCTAAAGCTTTAATAAAAGCAGTTCCGATAATTGCACCATTCGAATACTTTGATGCAGATTCAAATGTTTCTTTGTCTTTAATACCAAATCCAACCAAAACTGGATTTTTCAAATTCATTTCTTGCAAACGAAGTAGATACTGCTCCACTGCATTAAAATCTTTATCACTGCCTGTTGTAGCAGATGAACTTACCGCATAAAGAAATCCAGTACTTAAGGAATCTAATTTTCTAAGACGCTCCTCTGAGGTTTCTGGTGTTACCAGAAATATAAAATCTAATCCATTCTTTTTTATAATAGCCCCAAATTCAATTTCAAATTCATGCTCCGGCAAGTCTGGCAGAATCAATCCATCAACACCTACAGCCGCTGCTTCTGAACAAAATTTTTCAAATCCATATTGAATAACGGGATTCATATATCCCATTAATATAACCGGAATAGTAACTGTTTTACGTAAATCTTTTAATTGATCAAATAAAACTTTAATAGTCATCCCATTAGCTAGGGCAATATTACCACTCGCTTGTATAACAGGTCCATCGGCAAGTGGATCACTATAAGGCATACCTAATTCAATGATATTTGCGCCATTAGTTTCTAAAGCTTGCATTATTTTAACTGTGCTATTTAGTTCGGGGAAACCCGCAGTGCAATACACATTTAAAACCTTGCTTTTTTTACTTACAAATAATTCCTTTAAACGACTCATGTTATATTTATTAACCTTCAAATTGTTAATCAACCAATTTTAATTCTTTGATATAAGTTGCTAAATCTTTATCCCCTCTTCCACTCAAACACAGGACCACTCGATCTGTTTCCTTCAGATTTAATCTTCCCAAAACAGCAAAAGCATGTGCTGTTTCTAATGCAGGAATAATGCCTTCTGTTTTACTAATATGTAAAGCTGCCTGAAGAGCTTCTTCATCTGTGGCACTTAAAAATATTCCACGTCCCGATGTATATAAATTAGCATGCATTGGTCCTACTCCTGGATAGTCTAATCCAGCAGAAATACTATGTGGTTCAACAACCTGTCCGTCTTCTGTTTGCATCAATAAACTTTTACTACCGTGCAAGATACCTGGCTTACCCAACTGAGTAGTAGCTGCACTCATACCACTATAAACACCATGCCCAGCAGCTTCTACCGCCACTAATTGCACAGATAATTCATCCAGAAAATGATAGAAAGCGCCAGCTGCATTACTACCTCCTCCTACACAAGCCACCACATGTGTAGGTAATTCATGACCAGTTTTTTCTTTTAACTGCCAACGAATTTCTTCGCTTATCACGCTTTGAAAGCGGGCAACCATATCAGGATATGGGTGCGGACCAACTACACTTCCAATAATATAATGAGTATTGTTAGGGTTATTTATCCAATCACGTATAGCTTCATTAGTAGCATCTTTCAAAGTTTTACTACCGCTAATTGCTGGAATTACTTTAGCACCCAACATACGCATCCTTGCCACATTCGGAGCTTGACGCTCAATATCTTTCTCTCCCATGTACACGATACATTCCATACCCTTCAATGCACATACTGTGGCAGTTGCAACACCGTGCTGACCAGCACCTGTTTCTGCAATGATGCGCGTTTTACCAAGTCTTATTGCCAATAGAATTTGACCAATGGTATTATTAATTTTGTGCGCACCTGTATGGCATAGGTCTTCTCTCTTTAAATAGATAGAAGCCCCAAATTCCTTGCTCAATCGTTCTGCTAAAAATAAAGGGGTAGGTCTTCCTACATAATCTTTGAGCAATTGTTGAAATTCTTTTTGAAAAGAACTTTCATACATGATTTCCAGATACTTTGCTTTTAACTCTTCTACATTTCGATGTAACATCTCAGGTATGTACGCTCCACCAAATTTACCATAATAGCCTTGTTCATTAGGTTGTTGGTATGTGTCTGTTTTCATCATCATTTTTCAAATTTGTAAATCAGGCTTTTAAATCATTTACAAAAGCCTTGATCATTTCAATATTTTTCAACCCAGGGGCTACCTCAAATTTGCTATTAATATCAATAGCAAAAAGGTCCTTTGCTACCGATTCTTTTTGGAATTCTTTTAATAAGTCAACATCTTCCGGTTGTATTCCCCCACTTAAAAAAAAGGGCTTTCTTACATTCTCCCCTTTCAGAATATTCCAATTAAACTTCTTTCCAGTTCCACCATATCCCGCACCTTCTGTATCGAACAAAAACATATCGCATACATCCTGATAATCTTTCGCTCTCCAAATAATATTTTCGCCTTCTCTCATCCGAAATGCTTTAACAACTGTAACGTAGTTCGAAATTTTTTCACAATATCTTGGCGATTCATCGCCATGCAATTGCACCAGATACAAACCACAGGCATCTACCATTTGAAGCACTTCCTCTGCAGGCGTATTTACAAATACACCTACTTTATTAATTTGCTGCCCTTTTAATTTTTTCAACTGTTCTTTACTCATATGAGCAAAAACATAACGGGGCGATTTGGGGTAAAAAATGAACCCTGCAAACTCAACACCCATTTCATCAAGTTGCATTACTTGTTCAGGCCTTGTCATACCGCAAACCTTAATACGCATATTATTTCGCTTTTAGTTGATTTACAAAATCAGCAAAAGCAATCGAAGGATCGGCTTCTTTC
>CAIJZG010000256.1 GCA_903825065.1 uncultured Bacteroidota bacterium | reverse complement strand
TAAGTACCTGTTGGATTCCGAATTTTATTCAGAAAAAAAGCAGAACCTTTCGAATTGTATTATTGATGGGAACTGCAGTATTTTTTATAGCGGTTTTAAAAAATTATTACCAACAAAATGTGGAAACTTGGGATGGAATTGCTTATGCAGGTATTCCAGGTTATTCAGAAAAACAATGGAAAGAATCACCTACTATTAAATATATAAATACCCATAAGGAAAGTATAAATGGAGCAATTTATTCTGATGCATATGATGGTTTGTATTATTTAACTGGCGTAAAATCTTTGCCACTTCCCCATAAAGAAATTGAATCTGAGAAAAATAAATTTTTAAATAATACTTCTCTAATTGTTGTTTGGTTTAAAGATGGTGTAAATACAGATCTGATAGACCTTGACTATATTAACTCCCATAAAAAATTACAACTCACTAAAAGTTTTGAAGATGGAGCGATCTATTTTTATACTGATTCTATTTCAGTAAAGCAATAATTTCTAACAATTATTTATGACAATAAACCATTTTTTGGATCAACTCATCAACGGAATTAAACAAACAGGTTTCTGGGAATTTATTGGTGTATTTGCAGGTATAGCTAGTGTATGGTTTAGCAGAAAGGAAAACATTTTGGTGTATCCTGTAGGTTTAATAAATACTATTATCTATATCTATATAAGTGTAAAAGGTCATTTATTGGGAGAAGCTAGTGTGAACTTATATTATACCTTGATGAGTATTTATGGTTGGTTATTATGGAGCAAAAAAGATCATATTAAAAATGAAGCCATTTTACATATTACAAATAGTAATGCCAAAGAGTGGATGATTCAATTGTTATTTTTTGCAGCATTTTATTTTGCGATATTTTTTTCTCTGACTTGGGCAAAACAAGCGTTTGCACCCGAAGCTATTCCATGGGCGGATGCTTTTGCCAGCGCCACAGCTTACACAGGAATGTGGCTGATGGCAAGAAAAAAAGTAGAGAGCTGGATTTGGTGGATTGCAACAAATCTGGCCTCTATACCGTTGTACTTTATAAAGGGATATGTTTTTACCAGTGTACAGTTTTTGGCGTTATTAATTTTAGCAATAGCGGGACTAGTAAGCTGGCAGAAAAAAGTTGAGAAAGTATGATTATAAAAAAAGTAGTAATAATAGGTCCAGAATCTACAGGCAAGAGTAGTTTATGTGCAATGCTTGCAGCACATTTTAATAGTAGTTGGTGTCCGGAATATGCACGTGAATATCTAACTGTAAACGGTAAATCTTATCAGTATACTGATCTATTAAAAATTGCGCAGGAGCAATTAAAAATGGAAGACTGTATTGCGAATGAATTAATTGAAAAACAAAAAAGTCAAATACTATTTGTTGATACGGATATGTATGTTATGAAGGTTTGGTGCGAATATGTTTTTCAACAATGTCACCAATATATACTTGAGCAAATTTGCGAGAGGAAATACGACCTCTATCTTTTATGTGATGTGGATCTACCCTGGGTGCAAGATGAATTGAGAGAATATCCTGAAGACGGACCTCGTAAAGAGTTGTTTCAAATTTATAAAGACCTTTTAATTAACCAGAATGTTCCATGGGTAACTATTAGTGGAACTTATGAAGCGCGAGAATTATCGGCTATTAAAGCAGTGAATGATTTATTGAATCAATAATTGAATGTCTTCATCAACTTCAATATTACGCATTTGTTGCAGTATTTGTGGATAGCGCCAACTTACTCGATGACTCATTGGTTTTACTGTAAACTTTTTCGGATTTGGTAAACAAGCGATGATCATAGCGGCTTCTGATCTGCTAAGTTGTTTTGCATGTTTCCCGAAGTATTGTTGCGACGCTGCTTCTATACCAAAGACGCCTGGTCCCATTTCAATAGTATTCATATAAACTTCCAAAATGCGATGTTTACCCCAAATGAGTTCTATTAATATAGTGAAATATGCTTCTGGAATTTTTCGAATGTATTTTGTGATACCTCCACCCTGCCAAAGGAATACATTTTTAGCTACTTGCTGTGAAATAGTACTTGCTGCTGAGCCAAGGGGTAATTTTTGTTTGTGTCCTTTTTTAGGTTTGAGACTTTTCTCGATGGCATCCCAATCGAATCCACTATGATCAGGGAATGCCTGGTCTTCACTTGCAATGGCAGCTAATTTTGAGTTGGAAGAAATTTCTTTACCACTTACATAATCTCTTTTTAAACCGTATTCAAAACTATTACTGATTTGTGTAATGGTTATTGGAGGAGTGATCCACTTACAGATAATCACATACAAGAGAGAAGAAAGAAACATCCATAACATTATTTTCTTAGTCCATTTCCAAATCTTTCTAAACATCTTGCAACAATTTTATAATTGTATGGTGACCAACTTATATTTTGTTCCTAATTGAAGATAGGATTTATGGGTGTTTTGTAAGATTTTTCCAATTACAAAAAAGCCAGCTGCAATACCCAGTTTTGGAAGATTATCTGAACCAAAAACAGGATCTGCCTTGATCAAACTATTGGCAACATTTAATAAAATAAAAGCAGCACTTCCTAATTGAAATAAGCTTCCATCAGTAATTAGATTACTTGAGCTTCCTTTTTTTGGCATCCCATAAATTTCGTTGATATGCAGTTTCAAGATCCCAAAATGAACTGTATCAATGGTAGGAAGACCGAATTGATTACCAACTTGTCGAACTTGTATCTGATCAATTATTAAACTATCGTTTTGAATTTTTTTAATAACTCCTTCGATCCATTGTTTGCTGCTGAATTGAAAAAGTATATAAGAGCCGTTAGTCCATGATTGCATTGTTTGACCATGATGCTTCAGCATCAGCAAATCTCTCTGAGCTAAAACAGAAAGAGAAAAAATGCAGCAGATAAGCAGAGTTATTATTTTCATGTAATTTTTTCTATTTTAACTTATCGCCAAAACTGAGAATCCCCCAACAAAGAGCTATACCGAATCCTATTAAAATTAATCCAGAAAGGCGATTGATAAAATGTAAATTTTTGACGGTTAGCTTAGGCCTTAATTTACCAGCTAGGGAAACTTTTAAGAGATCTGTTGTTAGAACAAAAATTAAGCAAGTGCCAAATACAACAGCTCTGTATTGAAAAGGATCTGCATGTGTAACAGAGTCGGCTAAAATTGCGGCTGACCAAGCAAACCAAAAAATGAAAACACCTGGATTGAGCATATTCATAAAATAACCTGAGAGAAATATGGCTACCCAATCGCGTTTTCTAAAAACTTTTTCTTTTAAATTATTTTCTTCATCCACCACCACTTTCTTAAAAAAGAAAGTATAAATACCTACACCAATCAAGAAGAGACTACCAGTTACAGCTATTAATGTTTGATGTTTTAAAGCAGTATGAAAAAGAGAAGTAAAAAAATTACAAATAAGTAAGAGTGTAATATCGCTACTAGAAACCCCAGCTACAAAAACATAGCCAGCTTTGTGTCCATGATTAATACTTTGTTTAATGATGGCAAAAATGACAGGTCCCACAGAAATTGCGAGAAGAAATCCCAATGCTAAACCTTTAAAGAGGGCTGCTACCATTGCTGAAAAATAAATTGGTATAAAATTTTTGCTTAAATGGGTTCGCCCTTAATAAACTTTTGCCAATCGGCTAACATAGCACCTTTCAATACTCGAGGAAATTTATGCTGGCCACCAATTTTACCCTTAGCGGTCATGAAATTCATAAAATCCTGTTCACTTAGCACGTCAAGCATTACATCTTTTAATGCGGTTCTTCTTTCTACAGCATAGTCATCGTTAAGTTCACAAAGATGTTTATCAATTCTTTTCGCCAATCGATCTTTATCAAAACTATCGTTACAAGCTACAAACCAATGATGCGCAAAAAAATTTCCATAAGGTACACCTGCTACTGTGAATTCCGGGATACAGATATTCAGTTCTTCGCTAGCCAACTGAATAGCTTTATTCATATTGTCTACACTCAAATGTTCTCCAACTAAACTTAAAAAGTGTTTAGTTCTGCCGGTAATAATTACTTCGCATCTTTCTTTGTCAACAAAACGAACGGTATCACCAATTAGATAACGCCAAGTTCCAGCAGTAGTGCTAATCAGTAGCGCATAATCTTTTGCCTCTTCCACTTCATGTATCATGAGTGCTTCGGGATTATCTATCATGTCGCCATTCGCATCGAAATTATTTTCATCAAAGGGAACGAATTCCAAGAAAATATATTCGTTAGTAACCAGTTTCATACCTTGCGCATACTGTCGATCCTGATATGCTATAAAACCTTCACTTGCCAAATAGGTTTCTATATATGTGATAGGTTTTCCTAGCAATTTTTCAAACCCTTTTTTATAAGGTTCAAAACTTACACCTCCGTGCACAAAGAAGGCAAGGTTTGGCCACATATCATGAATGGTATTCAATTTGTATCTTTCTATGACCATTTCCATGCACATCTGAATCCAAGCAGGGACCCCCACTAAAAAACTGATATCCCATTCTGGCGCTTTATCTACGATTTCTTCCAGTTTCTTGTTCCAATCTTTTTGTTTAGCTATTTGTTTACCTGGCTTATAAAAGGGTTGAAACCAAAAAGGAGACTTTTTTTGGGTAATTCCGCTCAAGTCGCCAGAATAATAACCGGGTCCTTTTTCCAAATCTGTGCTACCACCAAGTGTTAACCACCCTCTACCCAAAGCTCCGAAAGGAATATCTTCGTAGTTGCGAAGGGTTAGCAATTGTTTAATCATCACTATCTTATTGCCTCTGAGCAAGTCGTTGGTAACAGGTATGAATTTACTAGCCGATTCGCTAGTTCCACTACTTAGTGCATAATACTTGATTTTGCCAGGCCAGCAGATATCAGACTTGCCTTCCAGGGTTTTATGCCACCATTCTTGATAGATCTTATTATAATTATAGGTGGGAACCAATTCCTGAAATTTCTTCCCAGGGTGTTTGCTAACTAGAATATCGTCAAAATGATAAGTTTGTCCGAATTCAGTAAACCTTGCCTTCCGTAGCATTTTTTTTAAAACCCTTAATTGTTGTCTTCTCGGATTATTCTGAGGAAGGCGCAAGGCTTTAAGAATAGAGTTCGGAAGCTTGATATCAAGAATTGCCATCGTAGAATGAACGTTATTGTTTACTAATTACGAAGCTAAAGCAAATGCTTTAAAAAACGCTTAAGAAATGATATTTGCAGAAAGGGTCTCACCTTCGGATTCTTTAGAGTCGCTTCCTACTATACTTTGGCTATTACTAGCCCGAAAGCGAAATTGAGCGCCCGAATGGCTAAGCTCTTCTACTTTTTGAATGATCTCTTTCCAACTAAATTGCTTTGATTCGCAAAAAATCAAAGTGCTATTTTTGTCTAAATTAGGCTGATTTTCCGTCATTTTTGTTAAAAAAACCATGGATTCAGCCCGATTTTTATCAAATTCAAGCTTTTTTGCCCATTTTTTAAAAGGATAAGCACCAATTTTATAAAACGCTGAAAATAAGCCCCTTAGTATAATTGCTGCTTGAATAAAAAATCCAAAAAAACCAGCTTTCGACCCACGATAGTTTTTTTGAACGAATAAAAGCATCGCATTATAAAATAGTATCACATAATTCAAACTTCCTTTTCTAGTACTCTCGCCTTTGAAATGGATGATGGAGGACCCGGAAAAATAGTAATTTGTAAAACCTGCTTTTTGAATTCGGTAACTTAAGTCAATGTCTTCACCATACATAAAAAATCTTTCATCAAACCCACCGGTTAGTTCTAATACTGATTTAGGAATCATCATAAATGCACCAGCCAAAACATCTACTTCATGATTTTTGAAGGAGTTAAGATGACCTAATGAATAACGATTGAACCTGGAGGATTTTGGAAAAAGCGCTGAAAAACCTATTAATTTATAGAAGGCGCGAATAGGGGAAGGAAAAGCTCTTTTGCTTTCAGGTAGGAATTTACCAGATCCATCCAACATCCGAATACCCAAAGCACCGGCCATGGAATGGGCTTTCATAAATTGTATACAATTGGTTAAACAATCCTCTGGAATCAGGGTATCTGGGTTTAAAAAAAGGATATAACTTCCTGAACAAAGCTGTAATGCTTGATTATTGGCAGCACTAAAACCAGCATTTTTTTGGTTTTCCAGGAAAGATACCCCGGGAAATAGGGGCCGCAGGTATTCAACTGAACCATCGGTAGAGCGATTATCAACTACCCAAATTTCGGCGTCTATTTGTTCAACCGCTTTTAAAACAGCATATAAGCACTGCTCTAAAAAGAATTTGACATTGTAATTGACTATGATGATTGATAATTCCAAGAAATAAATCTATATCGAATTAAGAAAAAAATCAGCTCGAACACAAAGATGCTTATTTAGATACGAAATCTTTCATAATCCTGATATTCGGCGGTACTTTTGCGATATGATGTTAAAGCATACACTTATCAAAGCAGCCGAAGCAGGTGCCGCTGTGATGCAAAGCTATTTCAATGGTAAATTTGAAATTAGTAATAAAGAAGGAATTAATAATCTGGTTACAGAAGCAGATCATGCATCTGAGAAGGCCATATTTGAAGTAATTAAAAATGATTTTCCGGATCATTATATATTAAGTGAGGAAGCTGGTGAGATCATTCAAGATTCAACTTATAAGTGGATCATTGATCCCATTGATGGTACTGTAAATTTTGCCAATGGTATTCCAATTTGTTGTGTAAGTATTGGGGTGGAGCAGGAAGGTAAAATGATTTTGGGTGCGGTATATAATCCTTTTATTAAAGAATTCTTTTTTGCACAAAAAGGTTTCGGTGCTACATTGAATAATAAAAAAATTCAGGTTAGTACCAGAACAGAAGTTGCAAAAAGTTCGATGGTAACTGGTTTCCCATATACTTATTTAGATGCCCCCAATGGACCCTTACAAATTTTTGAAAAATTGATTCGCAAAGGGGTTCCTGTTAGAAGATTAGGTAGTGCTGCAATTGATCTATGTTGGGTTGCAGCTGGTAGATTTGATGGATTTTATGAACATCAATTACAAGCTTGGGATAGTGCTGCTGGATTTTTAATGGTAGAAGAAGCCGGTGGAAAAGTAACTGATTTTAAAGGAGATTATTATTCTCCCTATCAACCGCATATTTTAGCAACCAATGGATTGATACACGATGAATTATTAAATATTGTAAATGGCGGAGAAGT
>CAIJZG010000255.1 GCA_903825065.1 uncultured Bacteroidota bacterium | reverse complement strand
TGATCTAAAAGGTTATTCAAATGCAATCTTAAATGATATTGAAATGGTGAATCGATTTAGAGCTGATAGTTTATTTACCAGAGGGCTGGTACAAGCTTTAAAGCAACCTAACTCATTTTACTATCCTTTTGATTCATTAATTACCATTTCTAAAATATATGCTCCTGATAGTAGTTTTCGAATTTTTACTTGGCAAGTAATGAAAGACTTTAGTTCTTATCATCAAAAGGGAGCTATTCAGATGCAAACAAAAGATGGCTCTTTAAAAATGTTTCCCCTCTTTGACCATTCTGATTTTACTGAATTTCCTGTTGATTCTGTTAGAGATGCCAATAATTGGATTGGAGCTGTTTATTACAATATCGTATTGAAAACCTATAATGGTAAAAATTTTTATACGCTACTAGGATATGATGAAAACAATGCGAAAACAACCAAGAAATGGATGGAGGTTCTAACTTTTGATGAATTGGGAAAGCCCGTTTTTGGTGGGCCATTTTTCGACTATCCTCCTGATAATATTAAACCTCCACAACCTGCTTATCGTTTTTGTTTAGAGTATAAAAAACAAGCCGGTGCCAAGTTCAATTATGATCCTGATATCGACCGAATCATTTTTGCTCATCTGGTTAGCGAAAATGGAGAAGAAAAAGAAAAACAAAGTTTAATTCCTTATGGAAGTTATGAAGGATTCCATTGGACAAATGGCAAATGGGTGCACGAAAGAAATATTGAAATGGGAGATCCCGCACCATTAAACAATCCACCTAAAAATTAAAAAAATAGCAATGGGCTATTTAATTTGAGTTATTTACCATTAATCAAGCTTTAATATCGCTAAAAACGCTTCTTGCGGAACCTCTACATTACCCACTTGGCGCATGCGTTTCTTTCCTTCTTTCTGTTTTTCTAGTAGTTTACGCTTACGACTTACATCACCCCCATAACATTTTGCAGTTACATCTTTACGTAGTGCACTTATATTTTCACGTGCGATTATTTTGGCACCAATTGCTGCTTGAATGGCTATCTGGAATTGTTGTCTAGTTATAAGTTCTTTTAATTTTTCACAAAGTTTACGTCCAAAATCTGTTGCCCTTCCCCTATGAATTAATGCACTTAAAGCATCCACTTTCTCTGCATTCAACATAATATCCATTTTAACGATATCTGCTTCACGATAGCCAATGGGAGAATAATCGAAGGAAGCATATCCTCTAGTTTGACTTTTCAATTTATCATAAAAATCAAATACAATCTCTGTCAAAGGCATTTCAAAAGTCAGCTCAACTCTTGAAGGTGTTAAATAACTTTGATTTAATAAGATGCCTCGTTTTCCTAAACAAAGGGTCATAATGTTCCCAATATAATCGGGCATGGTTATAATTTGTGCTCTAATGAATGGTTCTTCAATGCGATCTAATTTAGTGGGATCAGGCATTTCAGAAGGATTGTTTACCGTTAGTTTTTCTCCTTTTGAAGTATATGCATAGAATCCAACGTTTGGCACAGTGGTGATCACTGTTTGATTGAATTCACGTTCTAAACGTTCCTGAATAATTTCCATGTGCAGCAATCCCAAGAATCCGCAACGAAAACCAAAACC
>CAIJZG010000254.1 GCA_903825065.1 uncultured Bacteroidota bacterium | reverse complement strand
TTTGAAGCTCTTTATTCTTCATGATTTTTTTAGGTTGGTTGCCTTTAACTACTTCTTTTAAGTCAATTAGTTCCTTTTTAAGTTCTAATAACATTTCATTTAAAACTTCTTTGGTTACGATTTCCATAAATCATTGGTTTTTATATTGCTTTTGATAATTGGTTTTGTGGTAGTTCGTTTTTACTGAATCCTTTTTCAAATAGCTCAAAGTCTTTATTGAGTTTGGTCTCTGTAATCTTTGCGTAGATCTGAGTTGTTTTAATAGATGAATGACCCAATGACTTAGAAACAGTTTCAATAGGTACTCCCATTTCTAATGCTATTGTTGCAAAACTGTGTCTACCGACGTGGCACGTCATTTTTTTATTGATCTTTAAATCCAATTGAATGAACTCTAAATAGTCATTTGTTTTCTGATTGGAGATCATTGGGAGCACAACCCCTAAACTTATTGCTTTTGGATGAGATTTATATTTGTCAATTAACTGCTGTGTTTTTGAGATAATAGGTATCATACAGTACTCATTAGTTTTCTTTCTGCTAATCTTTATAATCTTTGTTCCATTTATAGATGTCTGAATATCATTAGGTGTGAGCATTTTTAAATCACTATAAGATAGTCCAGTATAACACATAAATAAAAAAGTATCTCTTACGATGTTCATAGTTTCACTTTCTGATTGATAGTCTTCAATTAGTTTCACATCATCTGAATTTAGAATAGACTTTACAGTAGGGACAGTTTTAGTTTTAAAATTCTTAAACGGATTCTCTTTTAACCAATCCATTTTAATACCCCAATTTATAACTGAATTAATTCGAGTAACTTCTCTATGGATGGTATTGGGATGATTCTTACAATGTTGATCCATATAGGTTTTGAATTTTGAAATAAAGCTGTAATTCAATTCCTCTAAAGAATAATCGGATAGACGATAATTTGTGCTGATATAATTTGATAATTTATTTTTTGTTGCTACATAATGATTTAAAGTGCCTTTAGTTAAGCCATGCTTATGTTCACTAACAAACTGATCAAAAGTATTTAAGAGCGTATCCTTTGGCAATTCTTTGCCATTTAAGAAGTCTTTTACCTCTTTAGTAGTTATTTTATTTCCATTCTGAGTTTGTTTCTGAATAAATGACCAAACCTTATTGTAGAAATCTGAAATTTGGGTATTGTAATAAAAAGACTGAGGATGCTGTTGCTTAACTCTTTCTTTCTTCTTATCCCAATCCTTAGTATATAAAACCATATGAAGTGATAGATGTAAGCGTTTATCTAAGCCCTTAACTGATAAGTATATTGGTCCTTTGTCTTTTCCATTGCCTTTGGATAATATCTGATAGAAATTCAATGTGATCATAACTGAGATTATTTATAATAAATATGTTGAGATTGCCGTAAATGAGTTGTTTTTACTAATTTTTATTAATAAAAAGTAGTTTTATCTATCTGAGGTAGGTGGAGAATGACAACCATACAAAGAGTTGCACTGAAAAAATAAAGTTGACCGTACAGTTGCTAAGAAAAAACAGAAATATATCTGATTGTAGTAGTACCCTAAAACGAAAAATGTCTGATAAACATTTAGTTTACAGACATTAACGTATTTTAATAAATTACTAAGTGATCCGGATTGGATTCGAACCAATGACCTACTGCTTAGAAGGCAGTTGCTCTATCCAGCTGAGCTACCGAACCGTTTTTTATCCTCCAAAATTGTGTTACCTTATCTGAAGGGCGGCAAAAATAAATTTTAATTAGTTTGCATCCAAAACCATTTGCAAACAATGACCATAAAAATGGAAGAAAGTTGGAAAGAACAACTAAAAGAAGAGTTTGGAAAGCCCTATTTTCTGCAATTAGTGGACCATTTAAAGGCTGAAAAGGCCTTAAACAGGCAAATCTATCCAGCAGGCAATAATATTTTTAGAGCTTTCGAAAAAACTCCTTTTGACCAAGTAAAACTGGTGATTTTAGGGCAAGATCCTTATCATGGACCAAATCAAGCCCATGGTTTAAGCTTTTCTGTACAGGACGGAGTACCAATTCCCCGTTCTCTTAAGAACATATTCAAAGAACTACAAAACGATATTGGTATTTCAATTCCTACCTCGGGAAACCTTACCGCTTGGGCTGAAAAAGGTGTGCTTTTATTAAATGCCAGTTTAACCGTAAGAGCAAATGAACCTGCTAGTCATGCTCAAATAGGCTGGCTCAGTTTCACAGATGCGGTGATAAACAATCTTTCTTCCAAAAAAAAGGACCTAGTATTTTTATTATGGGGAAAATTTGCCCAAGAGAAACAATTATTAATTGATGGACGCAAACACTTTGTTTTAAAGGCAGCACACCCATCCCCTTTTAGTGCTGATAAAGGCTTCTTTGGCTGCCAACATTTTAGTAAATCTAATGAGTTTCTCATGCAAAAGGGAATTGATCCGATTGATTGGAAACTATAGCAACTTCAATTTTTCAAATAAAAATAAGATATTGCACACTATATTATACAATGATGAGATCAAGAAAAGCTAAGCCGGGAATTCTATTACAAATATTTGCCAGAATATGGGCATTCTGGGGTTTGATAAGTTTTGCAGGAACTTTTATCATCATCTTAATCCCTTCGCTCTTAACTAAACTTATTAAGGATCCAAAAGGTATGTGGTGGTTCATCAGTATTGCCCGAGGTTGGCAATGGACTTGGTTACATCTTATTGGATGTCCTGTAACCATTAAAGGAAAAGAGCATTTCGAAAAAGGTAAAACCTATATAGTTACTTGCAATCACAATGCTATGTTGGACGTGCCTTTATCTGCCCCATTTATTCCAGGCCCCAATCAAACAATTGCAAAAAAAGAATTTACCAAAATACCTTTATTCGGTTTCTATTATGCTAGAGGTTCTGTGTTGGTTGATCGTAATAGTGATGCAAGTAGAAGGAGGAGTTTTGATGACATGAAAGCTGCTTTAAAAAAGGGCTTCCACATGTGCATATTCCCTGAAGGCACAAGAAACAAATCAACCGAACCCTTAAAACAGTTCTATGATGGTGCGTTTAAATTAGCTGTTGATACTAAAACATCCGTAATCCCAGCAGTACTTTTGCATACTAAAAAAGCAATGCCTTCTGACAAAAAATTTTGGCTTGTACCCCACCCTGTAGCCATACATTTCCTTCCAGCAATTGATGTGGAAGGATATACATCTAAAGAACTTAGAGATAAGGTTTTTAATGTGATGAGGGATTATTATGTTGCTAATGAGTAAGTAACACAGCGAAAGCGCTAAAGTCCATTTTAAACTATTTGAGATAGCCACCTAGGCTGAAGCTTAGGGTTAACTGAAATAAATTATCATATACTTTTCTTCCTAGTCTGAAGACTGGGGTTAACTGCTGTAATGAATTATCATTTATCCCCCTTCCTGGGCTGAGACCTTGGGTTAATTAGCATAAAATAACATATAATTTACTTCCTCAGCTGAAGCC
>CAIJZG010000253.1 GCA_903825065.1 uncultured Bacteroidota bacterium | reverse complement strand
TTTTAATACATGATGACATTTGAAGGGTTGGGAATTGATGCGAGATAGATTCAGGCAACCGATGAGTTGGGGTATGTGACCCCAACCGCAATACAAGAACAAGCTCTACCTATTTAGCTAAGCGGCACACAAGATTTTATCGGCTTAGCGCAAACAGGTACCGGAAAAACAGCAGCTTTTGGTTTACCATTACTGCATATTATTGACGCTGCTGCGAAGTATCCTCAGGCATTAGTTGTATGCCCTACAAGAGAACTTTGTATGCAAATTGTGAAAGAAATAGAGCTCTTTAAAAAATATATGACCGGCATTTCTGTGGTTGCCGTTTATGGAGGAGCATCTATCGGGTTACAAATTCGTGACCTAAAAAGAGGCGTTCAGATAGTAGTGGCAACACCGGGAAGATTAATTGATTTGATTGAAAGAAAAGCAATCAATCTGGAACAGATTAAGTATGTGGTTTTGGATGAAGCAGATGAAATGCTTAACATGGGATTCCAAGAAGATATTGAGTTCATTTTAAAGAACACACCTAAGCGAGAGAGTACCTGGTTATTCAGTGCTACAATGCCTACGGAAATTCGTAAAGTGAGTAAGAAGTACATGAAGGATCCTAAAGAAGTAATTGTTGGAAAAGTAAATACTGCTAACAAAAATATTGATCACCAATATTATGTTACAACTGCTCAACATCGTTACGATACTTTGAAAAGAATTATTGATTTTAATCCTGGAATCTATGGTATCATTTTCACAAGAACTAAATTGGATGCACAAGATATTTCTGAGCGTTTAACTCGTGAAGGTTATGATATTGATGCTTTACATGGTGATCTTACGCAAGTTCAACGTGATAAAGTAATGGGTCAGTTTCGCGATAAAACTTTACAATTATTAATCGCAACTGATGTGGCGGCACGTGGTATTGATGTTCAGGGTATTACCCACGTAATAAATTTCGAATTGCCAGACGATATCGAAATTTACACACATAGAAGTGGACGTACAGGTCGTGCAGGTTTACAAGGAATTTGTATATCAATTGTTCATGCGAAAGAAATGTATAAGTTCAAACAAATTGAACGTATCAATAATTCTCAGTTCCATAAAATGGATATTCCAAGTGGAAAAGACGTTTGCAGAAAACAGTTCTTTTCTTTTATGGATAAATTATTGTCGGCGGATATTAGTCATGGTGATTATGAAACCTATGTTCCAATGTTAGCAGAGAAATTTGCTGATGTAAGTAAGGAAGATGTTTTGAAACGCGTGGCTGCTATGGAATTTGATCGATTCTTAAAATATTACGAACACGCAGAAGATTTGAATGTTCGTGAAAGAGATCGTACAGAACGCGGTAAAAGAGAAGAGAGAGGACAAGAAATGGGACGTAGAAGAGAAGAACGTAGTCGTGACGGGGCGCGTGGCGATTCTCGTGGTGAAGCTCGTGGTGAGGCAAGAACCGAATTTTCAAGAGGCGCTGCTGGTTACAGCAGATTGTTTGTTAACCTGGGTACAAAAGATGGCTTCTTCAAAGCAAGCTTCTTGCAATATGTTCTTGACATGAGCGACTTGAAAAAAGAAGTTCTCGGGAAGATTGATATGCGTGATATGAATAGCTGGATAGAAATTGAAAAAGGAGCTGCTCAGCAAATGATACGTGCATTGGATGGCAAGAAATATAAAGGTCGTAGTATTCGCATGAATGATGCTGATAGTGGAGGTCCAGCAGGTTTTTCTAGTGATCGATCACGTCGTCCGAGGAGAGGAGAATAAAAAGTAATAAATATAAACTGTTAACCCCAGCTTTTAAGCTGGGGATCATCTAAGAAAAGTACAACATAAGCGTCTCATTTTATGGAGCAAACAATTGAAAACGTAAAATCGGTGGAAGCATTATTACAAAAGCGTCCATTGATCATTTCCGGTCCTTGCAGTGCTGAGACCGAAGAGCAGGTAGTGAATACTGCTATCCGTTTAGCCGCAACTGGCAAAGTAGATATCCTGCGTGCAGGTATCTGGAAACCTCGTACACGCCCCGGAAGTTTTGAAGGGATTGGTACAAAGGGTTTGCCTTGGTTACAACAAGCACGTAAGGCTTCTGGTTTACCAGTAGCAGTAGAAGTTGCAACTGCAAAACAGGTGGAAGATGCATTGCATTTCGGTGTAGATGTATTGTGGATCGGAGCGCGAACAACTGTGAATCCATTTAGTGTACAAGATGTTGCTGATGCTTTGCGCGGTGTTGACGTCCCTGTATTAATCAAAAATCCGATCAACCCTGATTTGGAATTGTGGATTGGTGCGATGGAACGTGTTCAAAAAGCAGGTATTAAAAATGTTGGTTTAATTCATCGTGGTTTTAGTTCTTATGGAAACACTGAATACCGTAATGCACCTATGTGGCATTTGGCTATCGAAATGAAACGACGTTATCCTAGTGTGATGATGATCAATGATCCATCCCATATCTGCGGTAATAGAACCAATTTACAGGATGTTGCACAAACTGCGATTGATTTAGATTTTGATGGTTTGATCATCGAGAGCCATATCGATCCGGATAATGCCTGGAGCGACGCTAAACAACAAATCACTCCTGAAGTATTAGGTGAATTGATCGGTAATATTCATTGGAGAAAAGAAGATGTTGCTTCCGAAGAGTATCATGCTAATTTAGAAAAACTACGTCAGCAGATTAATAATCTGGATGATGAATTAATGCAGATACTTAGCCAGCGTATGAAAGTTGCCGAAAAAATTGGTCAGTATAAAAAAGATAATGATATCACTATTCTTCAAACTAATCGCTGGAATTCAATTCTTGAAAGAGCCTTTACTAAAGGTGAAAAATTAGGATTGAGCAAAGAGTTTGTTACTAAATATTTTGATGCTGTTCACATGGAGAGTATTACTCACCAGAACAAAATCATGAATTCATAGTTGAAATTTAATAGCATTAGCGAACCAGATTCTCAGTAATATCAGTTCGCTAATGCTTTTTTTTGATTACGCTATTAAGAATTATGCGAAAAAAAAGTTTTACATTTTCTAATTCAACAGTTGAATACTTTTTCAACGCAGATTTTTCTCATTTGGAAAAATTAGTTTCGAAAGATCAAGCTGTGATTATAACTGATGATCATCTTTTTGAAAAACATAAGCGCAAATTCAAAGGTTGGAACACCATAGTATTAAAGCCCGGCGAAGCTTATAAAGTGCAACAAACCGTGGATGTGATTATTGATCAGTTGATTGCATTTGGAGCTGATAGAAAAACAACTCTGATTGGTGTTGGTGGCGGAGTGGTTACAGATATAACTGGTTATGTTGCGGGAATATACATGCGCGGAATTAAATGTGGATTTGTTCCCACTTCTATATTAGCAATGGTTGATGCTTCAATTGGAGGAAAGAACGGAATTGATGTTGGGGTATATAAAAATATGGTTGGGTTAATACGTCAACCTCAATTTTTATTGTACGATCATAGCTTTTTAAAAAGCTTGCCTAAAGAAGAATGGCAGAATGGATTTGCTGAAATAATCAAACATGCTTGTATCAAAGATGCCGCCATGTTTGAACTATTGCAAAAAAATACCCTGGCTAGTTTTAAAAGAGATCCTATTCTTTTAGCAGACTTGATTCAACGCAATGCATTGATCAAAACAAAAGTGGTGGTAAATGATGAGTTTGAGCAGGGAGAAAGAAAGTTATTGAACTACGGACATACCCTTGGGCATGCCATTGAGAATATGTATGAACTTAGTCACGGACAAGCTATCAGTATTGGAATGACCTACGCAGCTTTGATGTCGGCGCAAATTAAAGGTTTTACAGAAGCAGAAAAAGTAATTGCCTTGCTTGCAAAATACGGACTGCCTACTTTTGCAGATTTCGACAAGAAGAAAGCTTTTAAAACACTGCAAATGGACAAGAAAAAAGATGCGCAAAGCATTAATTATATTTTGTTACAAAAAATTGGCAAGGCTGTAATTCAGTCGCTCAGTTTTACAGAGTTGGAAGCCATTTTAAAACAATATTAAAATCATCAGGATTTCGAATGCTATGAATGCAACGATACAACCTTCTATTATTTCCGGAGATCTATATGCACCTGCAAGTAAGAGTAGTATGCAAAGAGCTTGTGCTGCAGCCTTATTAACTAATGGAGTTACTACTATAATTAATCCAGGTAAGAGTAATGATGATCTTGCTGCAATGGATGTGATTCAAAAATTAGGTGCGGTTATTGAAAATATTGGTGACAATAAAATTCAAATAATTTCTAAAGGAATCGCTCCAAAAAATAAAGAGATTAATTGTGGGGAAAGTGGTTTAGGTATTAGAATGTTTACTCCTATCGCTGCTTTAAGTGAGGAAGCCATTATTATTAATGGTACTGGATCTTTGCTAACAAGACCCATGAATTTCTTTGATGAAATTCTTCCGCAACTTGGGGTTTCAATTCAATCAAATGAGGGAAAGCTCCCATTGCAAATTCAAGGTCCCTTAAAGCCTGTAAATATTGAAGTGGATGGATCTTTAAGCTCACAGTTTCTAACTGGTTTATTAATGGCTTATGCTGCTGCCGGCGCAGATGGAGTTACGATTACTGTGAAAGATTTGAAGAGTAAACCATATATCGATTTGACTTTGCAGGTAATGAAAAATTTTGGTTGGAATGTTACACATGAAAAACATGAAAGGTTTCATTTCAATATTCCTGTGTTTCAAAAGTCAGAAAAAAATCTAACTTATACTGTGGAAGGTGATTGGAGTGGTGCTGCATTCCTTTTAGTGGCAGCTGCCATTGCAGGTGATATTACAGTTAAAGGATTAGACGTTTTTTCTACACAGGCAGATAAAGCTGTTTTGCAGGCATTGATCGATTGTGGTTGTAATATATCCATTCAGTCAGAGCAGATTGATATAGGACCGTTGCCTTTGAAGGCATTTCATTTTAACGCAACTGATTGCCCCGATCTATTTCCGCCATTAGTAGCACTTGCTGCTTATTGTGAAGGCACAACGGTTATAGAAGGAGTTTCCAGGTTAGCTCATAAAGAAAGTGATCGAGCCTTGACTTTACAAGATGAGTTTGGTAAATTGGGAATAGTAATAACTTTACAACATGATTTAATGCTTATTAAAGGAGGTACTGGAGTTAAATCTGCAAAAGTACATTCTCGTCACGACCATCGAATTGCGATGGCATGTGCGGTTGCTGGTTTAAAAGCTGATGGCCCAGTTTACATTGAAGATGCTGAGGCAATTAATAAATCTTATCCTAACTTCTATGAGCATTTAATGCAACTGGGAGCAAAGGTTCATATCCAATAACAATTAAAATTGATATTTTGAATAGTTTTGGACGCATATTTCGTATTAACATTTTCGGAGAATCACACGGTGAAAGTGTGGGATTAAATCTTGATGGATGTCCTGCGGGTTTACCTCTTTCTATCGATGATTTCATGGAAGATATTAAACGTAGGCAGGGTGGTTCTGGAAAAGGAACAACCCCTCGTAAAGAAGATGATCTTCCGATTTTTAAAAGTGGATTGTTTAATGGTGTAACTACTGGTGCGCCTATTACCATCCTATTTGAAAATAATAATACAAGGAGTGGCGACTATGAAAAATTAAGAGCTGTTCCTCGTCCGGGTCATGCCGACTTTACAGCCCATACAAAATTCGGAGGCTTTGAAGACTATCGGGGTGGCGGGCATTTTAGTGGGAGATTAACGGTGGCTTTAGTTGCTGCTGGGGTGATTGCAAAAAAATTACTGAAGTATTACGCTGGTGAATACAATGGCATAAATATAGTTTCGAATATTTTAGAAATAGGAGGGGATGCTGATATCGAGCGCGGATTAGATAAGGCGATAGCAGCAAAGGATAGTATTGGCGGAATAGTGGATTGCAGGGTAACGGGTTTGCCAATAGGATTGGGCGAACATTTCTTCGATTCTGTAGAATCATTAATTAGTCATGCTGTATTTGCCATTCCTGCAGTTCGGGGAATCGAATTTGGAACTGGTTTCGCAGCTGCCAAAATGTTCGGCGTTGAACATAATGATACCATTGAAAATGCAACAGGTAAAACAAAAACTAATCATGCAGGTGGTATAGTAGGGGGGTATACAAACGGAAATGATTTGGTGTATAGAATCGCTATAAAGCCAACTTCTTCAACTCCCAAAGAACAACAAACCTGGAATTGGGAAACCCATCAAATTGAAACATTCTCTGTTAAAGGTCGGCATGATTTATGTATTGCTTTAAGAGTACCAGTAATATTAGAGGCAGTTACAGCGATAGTTCTGGTAGATCTTATGCTTTTAGAACAAAGAATAAAAAGAGTTTTGTGATATAACTAAAAATTCAAAATTCAAAAAATAAGGAAGAAGAAAGAAAACTATGCAATTTTAAAAAAAATAAGGATGGAATCAGATTTCATATATCATGTTACAACCCCTGAAAAATGGGCAGAAGCTCAGGTAAAAGGGCAATTTGAAACAGACTCATTAGTTACCGAAGGATTTATTCATTGTAGTACAGGTGCTCAAGTAGCAGGGGTAATAGAACGATATTATAAAGGGCAGAAGAATTTAATAAAACTTAAAATTCAAAAAGAAAAAGTGGATCGTCCACTAATTTTTGAATTAGCTGGCTCTATCAATGAAGTATTCCCGCATATTCATGGTGCCATCAATTTGAACGCAATTGTGGAAGTTTCCCAAATCTAAACAATGCACAAATTTCTTATTAACGCTAGCATTCAACTGTTACCTCTTGCTCAAGATAAGCATCCCTATGAATGGGTAGATGATGCGATCGCTATCATTCAACAATCTGGTATTAAGTATGAGGTAGGTCCATTTACCACAGTCTTAGAAGGTACTTATGAAGAAGTAATGAGTGTAGTAAATCAGGTTAATGAATTTTTATATTCCAAGGGTTGTGCCGAATGGATTACAAATGTACAAATACAGATTCGAGCCCATGGAGACATGACAGGCGATGAAAAAACTGAAAAGTATCAATAACCAGGATTCACCCCCACATAATTTGCTGGAGTTATAGCTTTCAATTCTTTCTTTACAGCACTGGAAACTTTCAAACCCGCTATAAAGCTTTGGATAGCTTGTTTATCAATTTTATGGTTTCCTCTCGTAAGATCTTTCAACGCTTCATAAGGATTTGGATAATTTTCTCTTCTTAAAATAGTTTGAATTGCTTCGGCAACAACAGCCCAGTTATTGTCTAAATCTTCTTTCAATTTTGCCTCATTCAGTACCAACTTATTCAATCCTTTTTCTAATGAGTTTAAAGCAATTGTTATATGTGCAATAGGTACTCCAATATTTCTCAGAACAGTTGAGTCAGTGAGATCACGTTGAAGACGGCTAATCGGAAGTTTTGCTGAAAGGTGCTCCAGTAAAGCATTTGCCATTCCTAAGTTTCCTTCTGCATTTTCAAAATCAATTGGATTTACTTTATGAGGCATCGCAGAAGAACCCACTTCACCAGCTTTGGTTTTTTGTTTGAAATAGTCCATGCTGATATAAGTCCAGATATCTCTGCATAAATCAATCAAAATATTATTGATCCTTTTTAAACTATCAAAATGTGCAGCTAAGCTATCATAGTGTTCGATCTGTGTGGTGAATTGCATTCTTTGTAAACCTAATCTGGTTTCTACAAATTCATTACCTAAAAGTACCCAGTTCTTTTTCGGGAATGCCACATGGTGTGCATTGAAATTTCCGGTAGCTCCACCGAATTTAGCCGCATATGGAATATGAGAAAACAAGGTTACCTGATTATTGATACGCTCCACAAAAACCATGATCTCTTTACCCAATCTGGTTGGTGAAGCAGTTTGTCCATGAGTGCGTGCTAGTAAAGAAATATTTTTCCAGTCTCTTGCTAATTTTTGCAAATGATTTTGCAGATTAACAATATGGGGTAAATAATCAAATTCCATACAATGTTTCCAGCTAAGAGGAATAGAAGTATTGTTGATATCCTGAGAGGTTAATCCAAAATGTATCCATTCTTTTAAATTAGCGATCCCTATTTTATCTAATTGTTCTTTTAAGAAATATTCTACAGCCTTTACATCATGATTTGTTTTTGATTCAATCTGCTTGATTTGTTGTGCATCAGCAATGCTAAAGTCATCCGCCACTTTTTTAAGTGCTGTCCGAGCTTTTATTGGAAGCTTAAAAAATCGCTTATCGGCTAAGAAAAAGAAGTATTCGATTTCAACTAAAACTCGATACTTTATAAGGGCATATTCCGAAAAATATTCATCTAATTGATTGACTTGTTTACGGTACCTACCATCGATAGGGGAAATAGCTGTAAGATTATTGAGTTCCATGAATGTTCGTTGTAAAGGGTTTATTCTGTTTCTTTGCATGCAAATTTAGCTGAATTGAACAAGAAGATACGTGTTGGAGCAGTAAGTTATTTAAATACCAAGCCATTATTATTTGGAATAAAGCGGTCTGGGCTAATGGATAGGATTGAATTAATCGAGGAATATCCGTCCCAAATAGCTGCCATGCTCTTAAATGATGAGATAGATGTGGGATTGGTGCCAGTTGCAATTATTCCTGAAATGAAGGAGTCTTATATCATTACAGACTATTGCATTGGCGCAGAAACAGAAGTGGCATCTGTGGCTTTGTTTAGTGATGTGCCCATTAACCAGATCGAAACTGTGCTATTGGATTATCAAAGTAGAACATCCGTGAATTTGGCGAAAATATTATTCAAAGAATATTGGAAAAAAGAGTTGGACTTGCAGGATGCAAAAGAAGATTTCAGAGCTGATATTAAAGGCAATGTGGCAGGAATAGTTATTGGAGATAGAGCTTTGGAGCAAAGGAAAATCTCTCCATACATGTATGATCTTGCTACGAATTGGATAGCATTTACAGGATTACCTTTTGTATTTGCTGCCTGGGTTGCTAATAAACCCTTGGGGGAAGAATTTGAAGATGCGTTTAATCTGGCAAATGGTTATGGTATCAAACATATTGAT
>CAIJZG010000252.1 GCA_903825065.1 uncultured Bacteroidota bacterium | reverse complement strand
GAGTGAGGAGTGAGAAGTGAAAAGTGAGGAGTGAACGAATAATATGTAAGTTAATAAAAAAATCCCCTCATTTGCGCATGCGCATAGGAGGGGATGCCGATTTCGATTTAGTGGAATCTGGCTGGGGAGGTTGCTAGGAAATGAATATTTACTTCTTAGGAACTCTTTTAGCAAGTTCAGTAATCGGAATATTTATTTGCTTTCCAATTTGTTTGCCATCACGATAAGTAACTATTTTCATAGTTGCTGCATCTTTTGGAACTAATACAGGCTTAGCATATTTGGGATAATAATTATCTGGATTAGATTCGTCAAATGAATAATAAATACTCATACCAGTAACCTCGGTACTTAAGTTAGCATACAAATTTCCCTTATCATCTTTAGATGCTTCAACTACTGCATCAAACATGGCTTTTGAATATTTGTCGTCCGAAACATCCCAGCGATCAAATTGTTTTTCAACCCTTGAAGCGAAACTATTCCAATCTTTCTTTTCTTTTGGTGTCCATACATCTTCTGCTATAGCTAAAGCACGTGGCCAGGTCATGTATTGTAAACTTCTATAATTACCTAATTGCTCGGTCCATTGATTCCCTTGTCCACCTAAAACATATTTTGCATCAATGCCTTCTGGAACAGGATCGAATGAATACACTTTATTTAATCGCAGACTAGCATAAACAGGAGCTTCTAATAAAGGTTCTCCTTGCACATAATCTAAATAGGCAAAAGTAGTGGGAGACATCACCACATAGTGCTTTGATTTTGCAGCTTCGATACCGCCTTTTACACCTCGCCAACTCATTACGTTTGCAGTAGGTGATATACCGCCTTCCAAAATTTCATCCCATCCCATTAATTTTTTACCTTTTGAATTCACAATCTTTTCTACTCTTCTCACAAAATAACTTTCCACTTCAGGCATTGTTTTTAAGCCTTCTCTTTTCATGAGTGCTTGTACAGCGGGACTCTTCGCCCAGAAATTTTTAGCACATTCATCTCCTCCCATATGAATATATTCAAATGGAAAAAGTGGGGCAATTTCCGTAAAAACCTTATCTAAGAATTCATATACTTTTTCATTAGCAGGGCAAAGTCCATTTTCTGCTATTGCTTCAAATGTTCCTCCTGGCAGCCAATTCATAAAAGGGATGCCTTGATAAACAGTATGCTCACCTCCAGTACAAGAAAGTTCAGGATATGCCGCTAATGCAGCCATACTATGCCCTGGCACGTCAATCTCTGGCATGATGGTTAAGAATCTGTCTTGGCCATATTTTACCAATTCCTTGATGTCTTCTTGTGTATAAAATCCACCATAAGTTTTAGGTTCTGAAGGATCAGCAGCTTTTGGTGAATTAGCCCATTTGCCATTGCGTTCTATTCGCCAAGCACCAACCGAAGTAAGTTTGGGTAAACTTTTAATTTCAATTCTCCATCCTTCATCATCAGTTAAATGAAGGTGTAATAAATTGAATTTGAATTTTACCATGTCGTCCATGAATTTTTTCACTTCATCTTTTGTAAAAAAGTGACGGCTCACATCTAACATTAATCCTCTCCAGCCAAATCTTGGTTGATCATCAATGGTTACGCATGGAACAGTCCATGAAAAATTTTTAACTATTGTTTTACTTTCGATTTCTTTTGGCAATAATTGCATAAACGATTGTATGCCATAAAAAATTCCTGCAGGTTTATTCGCACTTATAAGCACACTTGTTGGTGTTACTTTTAATTGGTATCCTTCATTTCCTAAGGTAGCATTTGGTGTGTTTAACAACTCTAATTTTATGCCGCTATCGGTTCCCGCCTGGCCTATTTTTAAATCAAAACCTGTAGCTGTTTGGAGCACTTTGGCTAATTGATTGCTCATGCCATCAATTTCCTTACTAGTTCCGGCAGAAACTGAAATAATCGTATTACTTGTTAACGTAAATGTTCCACTGTTTGCAATTAAAGAGGCAGGTACTGGTATAACTGAAGGTATTGACTTATTTTGTGATTGGGCCGTCAAAATTCCCAAGGCCAATATTAATGGCAGCAACGTTTTTTTCATATGTCAATTATTGATTTTGGTTACATGCAATTCGCCAAAATAATTTTGATTGGTATCAAATTTTATTTAGGCTCATTTCATTTTAGCAATTTGAGGGCAAAAGTTACGGAGGATTTTTACATGAAAATCATATGCGAAAAAAAACGTTTTGAAAAAAGGGTGTACTTTATAAAGTAAATCCCCAGGTTAACCGATGTCCTTGTTTGCCCCAGTCTTTCATGCCTTTCTTCAGTTCTGCATTCAGTTGCAACCAATTCACCTTTTTCCCTTTTTGAATGGGATTTAACTGTTGTACAGTAGGTTCTACTAATTCCAATTTTGTAGCAAACCAGGTAGTATACATTCTTGGAATAGCAAGGCCTAATATCATACCCGGTAATCCCCCCATACTTTCTGGACCAGAACTTACAGGAATTTGGTCGGAATAAAAAGCAACTATAACTACCGAATCACAAATTTTTGTAACAGCCTTTTTGCATTCAAATCCAGCAATTTCACGGGTTTCTTGCGTGATCCTCCATTCCAGGTTTCGTAAACTATCTTTTATTAAATAAGTGTTTTCAAAAATCTCCCTTTGAATACTAATTGATTGGTTATTAAAATCATGAACCACATTATCAGACTCATTTGGTTTAGATCCCCACATATATTTGTTATCTGTATTTTCTTTGTCAAGTTTGTAAACCGATTTAGTTTCATTAAACTTGAGTTCATACTGGTCTTTTACAATTTTAGGAAAACTTTTCATCATTTCTTTCCACCAATCATTATCGCTTCCTTCTTCTTCCAGTGGTTTGTGCTGATTGACTGATCTCTCATAAACAATTCTTCCTTTGGTAATAAATTGTGTTTGTGAAAATGAAGGAATATTTAAAATGGCAAAAACTAGGATTAATATTTGTTTCATCTTTCTCTTTTTGATTTTGGTGACAAGTAGTTCTACTGTATTAAAAGCCCATACTTGTTGGTTTGCCATTTTTACTGAAATTATAGATAAGGGATAGCATGAAATATCGCTTCACATTCTGTGTAGTTGTTTGTGAAATAAAGTTGCTACTGATATTTCGATTAATACCTAAATTCTGATTGAATATATCATTTACATAAAATTTGGTTTCCCATTTTTCATCTTTGGAAATTATTTTTCTTATGCCTGCGTTTAATATATAAGCATTTTGCTGATTAGCAAATGCTGTAGTTTTCTGATAGAAATTTAATTCGGCATTTAAATCAATATATAATTTTTGTTTTTTAAATTTAAACTGAAGGTTACTCCAAGTGGTATAGGACCAGTAATTGGTTGCTACATCCGGCCTGATAGAAGATATTGATTTATTATAATTAGCATTAAAATTTAACCAGAAATTGATCCATTTATCGCTCCAGTAACCAGAATTTATTGAGAATGAAGAGGCCGTTGTTTTTGTTTCATTGCGGAGACCATTTACATAGTTGACATATTGACTAACATTAGGTCCAACATCAAAGCCTAATTGAAGTGATGGGATAATTTCGAAACCATAATTTGCACTTAATCTAAAATTATAATTACCAGTCACGTTTATTGCTTGATTAATTCTCCTGCCTAAACTATCCACAGAAGAACTATTTGAAATGGCATTATCGGTAGAAGTATATCCCATATTGATTCCGATATTCCTACTTTTTAATACCTTATAATCCGACGCTCTAAAGGTAAAATTATGTAAGAATGCTTGTTTGAGATTTGGATTACCAATTGTAATATTAAGTGGATCGATATTGTCAATTAAAGGTTGTATTTGATTTAATGTAGGGTTCTCAGTAGTTCCATTATAATTAAACTCAATTCTTCTTTGCTGTTTAGGTGTAAATTTAAAAATAATGGCTGGTGTGAAATTGGTAAAACTAACATTTCTATCAGCATTCTTTCTGATATCATTCATATGATAATTTACAGTACCAATACCAGTGCCGATTGCAAAATTGAATTTCTTCACAATATAGCGTACATTAAATCCTCCAGTATTTCCAATGGTATTAAAAATATAATGATTACTAAGTGTATCGCTTAATATATTGTATTTACCATTTGGGTCTTTATTAAATGTATTCCTCTCAGCATCGTTTCTATTTACATTAAGTCGATAAGACAAAACTAAAAACGTGTTTTTCCAAAGCGGTTCAGTATAAGTGAAATTTGAATTAATGCTTGTTCCTGTTTGCAGATTTTCTTTTCGTTGATCCACATTATCAAGCCGGATCAAATTACCTGTTTTATCAAAAAATTGATTGTTTGCTAATAAGAATCCATCTTCTTTTTTATTATTATAAGTCAAATCAGTATTCACCGAAATTGTTCTTCCCTTTTTGGCAAATTTCTTCCGCCATAATAAAGTGGTATTGAAATTTTTGCTATCATCATTATTAGTAGTGGTTCTGTCTGTTTCGTTGATTAACTTATTATCTGAGCTAATAGACTTACCCAAGTAATTCAAATTGCTTGCACTTTTGGTATCAGATGCTTTAACTGTTACTTTCAAAGAACTGGATGAATCAATCTGTACTTCGTACATACTGGTTATTTTGTGCCTGGTTCTTTCATTTGCTTGAGTTTGTTCAGTTGTATTTGTAAAAGTGGTATCTGGTAGAATGTTTTGTATAATAGAGGTAGTTTTTCCAGTAACATTTAGTTTATTAAATTGATAGGTATTATTGGTGTTGTTTTTATCCTGGTCCCATTTATTACTAAAATGTAATCCCGCTGTGGTTGATATTGGAAGTCCTTGTCCCCAACTGAAATCATCTCCATTCCAATTTATATTTACGCCACCATCATCATTAACTACAGTAGTAGTATTTGGGTCGCCTGCATAGTTGCGATTTTCATCCCAGTTCAAGGTTTCGAATTTGGTATTATCCTGCGTTATATATCCTGCTATTTTTCTTTTCCCTTTAAAAGCATTTGCGAGTAATTTCCCATTATTGTAATGATCAAAATCAGTTCCAGCTTCGGCTTTACCAAAAAATCCTTTTTTCTTATCTTCTTTTAGTTGAAGATTAATGGTCTTTTGTTTTTGTCCATCATCAATACCTGTAAAAACTGCTTGATCACTTTTTTTATCGAATACTTGTACCTTGTCAACAGCATCGGCTCTTAAATTTTTTGTAACCACTGCAGGGTCATCGCTAAAAAATTCTTCTCCATCCACTAAAACCTTATTAACTTTTTCACCTTGTGTAGTGATTTCTCCTTTACTATTTACTTGTATCCCTGGCATTTTTTTTAATAGTTCTTGTACATCTGCATTGGCAGATACATGAAAACTATCTGCCCGATATTCTGTAGTGTCTCCTTTGACTCGAATTGCGGATATACGTTGCTTTACTATTACTTCTTGTAATAAATTGGCTCGAGTAATTAAAGGAACAATTCCTAAAGACTTATCTGCGACGGCATTAAAATGTATGGTATCATTATATTCAGCATAATTAGGGTAGGAGACCATTAAGATATAATTACCCGCAAATACATTTTTCAATTCAAAATTTCCGTTGACATCAGTTCTTACAAATTTTATAAGAACAGAATCCTTTGGTCTTAAAATTGAAACTACTGCATTGGCAAGATTTTGTTTGTTGAGTGTGTCATAAACGGTTCCCTTGATGCTAGGGATTTGAGCAAAGGAGTAACTAAATCCTATAAAAACTAAAATGAGTAAAAGTATTAGTTTATTCATGCCGTTTTGGTGTTTAGATATGGGATTTAGCTAGTTGCAAAATCCATCATATGTTCCGTTTAAACTAAATTATTAGTTGTAATATTATGTTAAAAAAAAATAATATCTAAATTGGTGTTTTGAAGAGTTGATTTTATAAAATTTCTTCTTCGGCTAGTAATTTAGTTTTGTTATCTTCCCTAATCACAAGAGTAACTAACCCACATAAAGTTGGAAATTGAGATATGAAAAAATACGAGGAGATTCATTTTGTAGATAGCAATCAGTCTGTATGGAACTACTCTTTATTTTCGGATGAGGATATTCGAAATTTTCAGAACGGCACTCATTATAGCTTGTATAATTTAATGGGGAATAAGCAGATTTCTGTGAATGGCACTCCTGGAACTTATTTTGCTGTTTGGGCACCTAATGCTACTTTCTTAAGCGTAACGGGAGATTTTAATCATTGGAATAAAGAATCTCATCCCTTAAAAGTAAGACTAGACAACTCTGGAATCTGGGAAGGCTTTATTCCCAATATTGGTTCTGGTGAAGCATACAAATATCATCTGCATGGCTTTAAAGGAATTCGTCTGGATAAAGGCGACCCCTATGCAAATTTTTGGGAGACACGCCCTAATACTGCTTCTATAACCTGGCAAACTGAATATGATTGGAAGGATGCAGATTGGATGAAGCATAGAAAGAAACACAATTCTTTAAATGCTCCTTATTCGGTATATGAAGTGCACTTGGCTAGTTGGATGCGGCCAGATAAAAATGATGAAGAACGATATAATACCTATGCTCAAATTACAGAGAGAATGGTTCCCTATGTAAAGGAAATGGGGTTTACACATGTGGAATTTATGCCAGTAATGGAACATCCTTTTGATGGTAGTTGGGGATATCAGGGTACGGGTTATTTTGCCCCGACTTCCCGATTTGGAACACCTCAGGATTATGCTGCAATGGTTGATGCTTTTCATCAGGCAGGCATTGGGGTAATACTCGATTGGGTGCCATCGCATTTTCCTTATGATGCACATGGATTATTTATGTTTGATGGCACACATACCTATGAGTATGCAGATATGCGTAAAGGATTTCACCCCGATTGGAACTCATATATTTTCAATTATAAAAGAGGAGAAGTAAAATCCTTTTTAATTAGCTCAGCTCGTTTTTGGTGTGATAAATTTCATACCGATGGTATCCGTGTAGATGCCGTTAGCTCTATGCTACGACTCGATTATAGCCGCAATGCGGGTCAATGGGAACCCAATGAATATGGGGGTAATGGAAACATAGAAGCTATTGCTTTTATTACAGATTTAAATGAAACACTGTATCGCGATTTTCCAGATATTCAAACCATTGCTGAAGAGGCAACGGATTGGCCAAAGATCAGTAAACCTACTTTTGAGGGTGGCTTGGGTTTTGGAATGAAATGGATGATGGGATGGATGCATGATACTTTAGATTATTTTAATTTGGATCCAATCTATCGTCAATTTCAACAGGATAAGTTTTCATTTAGCATGATGTATTTCTATGACGAAAATTTCATGCTGCCTTTATCTCATGATGAAGTAGTACATGGGAAAAGTCCGATGATTTATAAAATGCCAGGAGATGAATGGCAAAAATTTGCCAACCTCCGCATTTTATATACTTATATGTTTACCCATCCTGGTTCCAAATTATTGTTTATGGGCAATGAGTTTGGTGCAACAAGTGAGTGGAATTATAAAAGTGAATTGCAATGGGATTTATTAAATCATTTAAGTCATGCGGGAATGAAAAATTGTGTTCAGAAATTGAATGCACTTTACCGTTCAGAGCCTGCTCTGTATGAAAAACAATATGAGCCCGGTGGTTTTGAATGGGTTGATTTGAATCATCGAAGTGATGCGGTATTGGTATATATGCGTAAAGGAAAGAAACCAAAAGATAGTTTATTGATTATTCTAAACGTTACCCCAATTGTACGACATGATTGGGAAATATATGTTCATGGTAAGGGTAAATGGAAAGAAATCTTTAATACCAATAGTGAAGAATTTTGGGGAACTGGGGATGTTTTTAATCCCATCATAACTTCTGAATTAGTAGATAAGCCTACAGAATGTTATAAAATAAAACTGCAATTACCTGCCCTTGGCGCAGTGGTTTTAAAATAGTTGCCTTCCATAAGTTGGGATAGCACATTCGCTATCCCCAATTTATGCACCTTTTTAAGTATTAACAATTTGGTAAACAGCATAACACTAAAATTAGTTGTCACTTTGTATTGTATTAGTATTAAAGTGTTTATTAGTTAACCCTTAAAATCCCGAACATGAAAACGAATTCTTCTGAATTGTTGGTGAATGCAACTGGGCAATTAATGCAACAACACATTTTCGATCATTTGTCAGATGAAAAGTTGGCAAAAATGAATTCCTGCCTTCAGAAATTAGGCAATCATAATCCAGCATTTGTTGCTGATCATTTGGAACAACAATTGTTTGATTTATTTGGTGAAGCGGATTTGTTTGATGAATCAATTACTCCTCAGTCATTACATCAATGGCAATCGGTAATGAGTTTCTATGGCAAATAAAGAGCTTAGCTTATTAGATCTTTTTGGGTTAAAGGAAGTGTTATTCTAAAACTAGTTCCTTTACCTTGTTCGCTCCAACGCACAAAGAGTTTCCCTTTGTGGTACTGCTCAACAATCCTTTTGCTGAGAGAAAGCCCTAATCCCCATCCTCTTTTCTTGGTAGTAAATCCTGGTCTGAATACTTTTTTAATATGGGCAGCTGCAATTCCCTTGCCATTGTCTGTAACATCTATGATTACTTCATGTTCAACTAAATGGGTCTGTATAGAAATTAATCCTTGTCCATCAATTGCATCCAATGCATTTTTGATGAGGTTTTCCATCACCCAATCAAATAAAGGAGCGGATATTAAAACGCGCACATTTTCAAGTGAACTCGTATTACAATCAAATTGAACAGATCCCCCGGCTCGCCTTTTCATATAATTTAAAATATGTTGGATCTGCTCAGAAATATTTGCCATTTCTAGTTTTGGCTGACTTCCAATTTTCCCGAATCGGTCTGTTATTAACTGTAAACGTTTAACATCTTTAGCAATTTCTGGAACAATGGTTTCATTTCCATCGTTTGATTTTAATATTTCTAACCACCCTTCCAAACTGCTTACTGGGGTCCCTAATTGGTGTGCTGTTTCTTTGGCAAGAGAAGCCCAAAGTTGATTTTGTTCGCTTTTATAATTGATTTGTTGTAAGGCAATTGCAACCATTATAAAAAGGGCCACAACTATCAATTGAATCATCGGATAAAGTTTGGTTTCTTTTAATAGTTTGCTTTCGCCGTAATAGTATTTATTGGCTGCGTATGGCTTTTCTGAAAGGATACTAATAATGGGTGTAGGATTAAAACTTTTAAACTGTTTTAATTTATTGGGCAAGTATTGTGTATCTGTTTTTGCTTCATGTGGATCGAGATTTAAATAGTTACCGGTAATTTGATCATTCTCGTTGGTTTCTATAATTGGAATCTGATCGTTTTCAGTAATGATTTTAGAAGCAAGATTAATACTAACTGTATCGGAAGAAAATAAAATAGTTCTTTGTGCTTCTACCCATGCAGCCACATTTTTACGTTCCTCAGTAGCAATTTTACCTGCTAGGTACTGTGAATAAACAATCGTACCGCTAACTATTAATACGGCAATTATTACCATGAGGGTACGCCAATTGATCCAGGAACTAATCATATATCTAAAATACGTGAAATTGTGAATGTATTATTCGGCACAAACCAAACAAAAATGGCCGTCTTTGCAGACAGCCATTTTAAATAGGGGGAATAGATTAACTAAATAATCCACCTTTCTTTAAAGTTTTTAAGCTTTCGCCAATTTTGAAACCATTGTTATAGATCTCAATTTTATAATTTCCTTCTACATATTTATCATTCTTTTTCCAATTGAAACTTACAGGAGGCATTGGTTTGCCTTGTTCGTATGCAACTGAAACTTTATTGGTAAAACCTTTTTCCCCATCTTCACGAGTAGTGAAATTGCCACCATCGTTAAATGATTTTCCATCAGGTCCTGTGATGATGATATAAAAATCTTTAGAGCCAGAAGGCGTTACTCGATTAGCATCTACAGTAAAAATCACCCGCATAAAATCGGCTCTTTTTGCTGTGTTGGTCTCTTTTTCTTTACCATTACTCTTCAAATCAATAGCTAGTATAGCAATATGAGAAGCTTGCAAAGTAGAAGCAACATCTACTTTATCAGCCAACTGTTGTTTTTCAGTAGCTGTTTTTGATAAATTCTGTTCCAAATTTTGCTTGTCAGTAGTTAATTGCGTTTTTTCAGTACTCAATTGCTGATTGGAAGTTGTCAAAGTTTGGTTTTCGCCTTTCAATTTTTCAATTTCAACAAATAAGCCATTTATCTTTCCATTCAAATCGCTAATCATATTTTTGGCGTCTGCTAATTCTGCTGCTGTAGCATCTTTCTTGCGCAAAATATTTCCAATATTAACTTTCAATTTTTGAATCTCAGTACCTTTTTCGGCTAAAGAACCATGTAATTGTAAGTTGTTTTGAGTTAAAGAATCTGCCTTTGCTGATACCAATGTATATTCCGCTTGAATCGCGTTTCGAGCGCTATCTACATTGCTGATTTTGGTTTCTAATAATGTAACTGTTTCTTTAGTCTTGCTTTTGTCATAAAAAATATATCCCCAAGTCAATACTAAAGCTGTTATCAATATGCCATAAATTAATTTGCGATTGTCGTTACCCTGTGGGGTTTGGGTAGTACTTTCAGTTGAATAAGTCATAAAACAAAATTTAAAGTTCTTTTAATTATTAAGGTTTATACAAGATAATCCCAAAACCGTGCCAAAAAATAAATACACGAATTATTGGTATTAAACGCACTTGCCCCATCTTTGCAACCATGTCTGCAGAAAAGATCATTTCGGAATGGAAAAAGGGCCAATTCAAGCCAGTTTATTGGTTAGAAGGGGAGGAATCCTATTTTATCGATCAGGTAGTTCATTATGCAGAGAAAAACATCTTATCTGAAGCGGAAGCAGGGTTCAATCTTTCTGTTTTTTATGGTAAAGATGCAGATTGGGCCGCGGTTGTAAATGCCTGCATGCGTTATCCCATGTTTGCTGAACGTCAGGTTGTTTTGCTCAAAGAAGCCCAGCATATGCGCGATATTGAAAAGCTCGAATCATATATTGAAAATCCGCTAAAAACAACCGTTTTTGTAGTTAGTTATAAAGAGAAAAAAGTGGATGGTCGTTCTAAGCTTGCAAAAACGCTTAAGACAAAGGGAGAGCTGCTGAGTACCAAAAAAATGTACGATAATCAGTTGCCTGAATGGACTACTCAAATGATTCATCATCATGGATTAACAATTAGTCCTAAAGGCCTTAGCTTATTGGTTGATCATATTGGAAATGACCTTAGTCGTATTGAAAATGAAATAGAAAAACTTGCTGTAAATCTTGGAACAAGGAAAGGAATTACAGAAGATGATATCGAAAAATATATTGGTGTAAGCAAAGAGTTCAATGTTTTTGAATTGCAGGATGCAATTGGTAAAAAAGATCAGGCCAAAGCCATTCGTATCATCCATTATTTCGAAGCCAATCCCAAAGCGGCACCAATTCAAATGGTGTTGCCTGCTATTTATAATTTCTTTAGTAAAGTATTAATGATTCATGCAATGCCAGGTGTTGATGAAAAATCTATAGCCACTGCAATCGGTGTAAACCCTTATTTTGCAAAAGACTATTTCTTAGCAGCCAAGCGGTATAATTTTGCAGGGGTAGAGAAAATTTTATTATTACTTCATCATTATAATTTGCGTTCAGTAGGGGTGCATGATGGAGGAAGCTCTGACGCAGGTTTAATGAAAGAATTGGTTGTTAAAATGATGCAATAATTAAGTTTAATTATTTAAGGCTAACTGGGCATTGTTTTTATCGACTCCCAATTGCTCTTTTAAAGCCGCCAGTCCAGAAAATTTTTGTTCCTCCCTTAACATGCTATGAATGGATACTTTTAGCAGGTTGTCATAAATATCCTGGTCAAAATCAAATAGGTTTACTTCGATTAATCGAAGAATACCATCGATTGTTGGGCGAACTCCAATATTCATCATTCCTTTCAAAACGGATGATCTATTATTTTCTTCCAAAATGCTTGCATGAACTGCATAAACGCCATTACCTGGAATAAGTTTCTCTGTTGAATTAATCTCTAAGTTGGCAGTTGGATAACCTATTGTTCGGCCTAATTGATTCCCTTTGATCACTACCCCTTCAAAAAAATACGCATACCCAAGGAATTTATTGGCGGTACTAATATCCTTATTTAGTAAGGCTTTTCTGATTTTTGTAGAACTAATTACCACTTCATTAAGAATATGTTCTGGAATTTCCTTTACAGCAAAACCAAGTTCTTTTCCAAAATCAACTAATAATTGATAATCACCTACACGGTTTTTCCCAAATCGATGGTCATAACCGATGATAATGGTATGTGGATGAAATAATTTTACAAGAAATTGACTTATATATTCCTCAGCAGTCTGATTGGCAAATGCTAAATTAAAAGGGATGATTACTAGATGATCAATACCGCTAATATTAAGTAGTTCGATCTTTTCTTCTAAAGTGGTTAATAATTTCACATCCGAATTTGTACCTGCAATAACTGATCTTGGATGGGGGTAAAAACTGATGATAACAGATTCACCGTTTATGGCTTTGGCTTCTTCTTTCAATTGTGTAATTATCTGCTGATGCCCTAAATGAACCCCATCAAATGTGCCAATAGTAATAACCGCATTTTTAAATGCCGGAAGTTGTCCCAATTCCTGATAGTGTACCTGCATAATTGAATGCAAATCTAAGACTTAGAGTTGAAGTCCGGAATTGTGCGCTTTAAAAATCAATTATGTAGAGAAACTGAGTATCCCCACGCCGGCTTTTAATGGCGATATTGTACATTTGCAGCGTTCTGGTAAATTTAAAACTCAAAATCCCAACATGTCTCTATACGCACAACGTGGTGTTTCGGCTCAAAAAGAAGAAGTGCATGCAGCCATTCAAAAATTGGATCAAGGACTATTTCCCGAGGCTTTCTGTAAAATATATCCAGATTTTCTTTGCGGAGATCCAGATTATGTAAATATTATGCATGCTGATGGTGCAGGTACAAAAAGTATCCTTGCGTATATTTATTGGAAAGAAACGGGTGATGCCTCAGTTTGGAAGGGAATTGCTCAAGATGCAATTGCCATGAATTTAGATGATCTTTTATGTGTTGGTATTACTGATAATATCTTATTCTCTTCTACTATTGATCGGAATAAGTTACAAATTCCAGGTTCGGTTTTAGAACAGATTATAAATGGCACTCAAGAATTTTTTGATGAATTGGCGAAATTCGGTGTGCATATTCATTACTTGGGTGGCGAAACTGCTGACGTGGGAGATGTAGTGAGAACTATTGCAGTAAATGGAACCATGACTGCACGCTGGCCCAAGAATAAATTGATTACAAATGAAAAGATTGCTCCCGGAAATGTAATTGTTGGATTTGCAAGTTTCGGCAAAGCACATTATGAGACAACATATAATAGTGGCCTTGGCAGCAATGGTTTAACCAGTGCTCGTCATGATGTGCTTACTAAACGATATGCCAGTTCTTTTCCAGAGACCTTTGAACCTGGATTAAAAGAATCGGTGGTGTATTTAGGAAAAAATGGAATGACGGATCAAATTACCATCGAGGAACATGAAACTACCATTGGTAAATTGTTATTATCACCGACCAGAACATACGCACCTTTAATGAAACGTTTATTGGATCATTATTTTGATGCAGTTGCTGGTGTGATACATTGTAGTGGAGGCGGTCAAACCAAGTGTATGAAATATTTACCTGGTCCGATGAAAATTGTAAAAGATAATTTATTTGATACGCCACCCATTTTTAAACTAATCCAATCAAATTCTGGAGCGGATGACCGTGAGATGTATCAGGTATTTAATATGGGACATCGTTTAGAAATATTTACAGATTCATCTACTGCAGAAAAAATGATTCAAGAAGCAACTGAACTTGGTATCGAAGCAAGAATAGTAGGAAGGGTGGAAGCATCTAATAAAAAAGAGTTACTGATTAAAACTTCAACGGTAAATCTTTTATACGAGTATTAACCTGACGCTTCTTTTCTCTTTTTAATTTTTACTTTTTAATTTAAAAAAATGACTGAGCCAATCGTTTCTATACAAAATGCCAATATCTACCAAGGAGGCAATCTTATTTTGCAGAATGTAAATTTTGAAGTTCATAAAGGAGAGTTTGTTTATCTGGTAGGAAAAACGGGAACTGGAAAAAGCAGTTTGCTCAAAACATTGTATGGGGAACTGAATTTAACTGAAGGAAGTGGAACAGTGGTAGGATTTAACCTTCTTGAAATGGATTGGAAAAAAGTGCCATTTCTTAGAAGAAATTTAGGAGTCATCTTCCAAGATTTTCATTTGCTGACAGATAGGAATGTGTATGAAAACTTGAAATTTGTTTTAAAGGCAACGGGTTGGAAAGATGAAGGGTTGATAGAAGAAAAAATAAATGATGTTTTAGATAAAGTTGGTTTGAAAAGTAAAGGATTTAAAATGCCTTTTGAAATGAGTGGTGGAGAACAACAACGGGTAGATATTGCTCGGGCATTACTTAACTCACCTAAATTAATACTTGCTGATGAGCCCACTGGTAACCTCGATCCCGAAACAAGTGATGAGATCATGCAGCTCTTAATTCAAATCGCGAAAGATTATGGAACTGCTGTAATTATGGCCACACACGACTTTATCGTAATTAATCGTTACCCCTCTAGAATGCTTAAGACGGAGTTGGGAAAAGTAATTGATAGTGCCGCATAACCATTCAAAATCAAAAGTCAAAATATAGTTAATCCTAGGCTGAAGCCTTGGATTAACAGAAATTGTCTTATCAATCCACATACTTTAAGTTGTAGAAAAATAGTTAAGACCCATTTATCATAGCTATATATTTTTTAAAAGTCAGGGATGCTACAATTACTGTTACGCTTCCCAAATCAAATTCGCAAGTTTTTGTGCATTGCACGTATTGTTGAACAAGTTGGACATGGTTTTCAATCTTTTGTTCTTTTCATCAGGTGTAAAAGAACGTTCAAATAACTCAACTATCGCTCCTTGAAATGCTTCTTTGGTATCGGCTTGATGACAATAATTTTCTAAGTTACTCCCCTCTAATGTGGCTTTATTGGCCACACAATGTTTTCCATTAATTAAGGCATTAAGCAGTTTCACTTTCATGCCAGTATTAGTAAAAGAAGGGATCACATTAATATGCGCTTTAGCAATCATATCCTGCATTTCTTTTTCTGAAGGATTTTCTACCATGCAAGAATGACTTTGTTGGTGAGCTAATTCTATTAATTTTTCTGATGGATTCTGGCCTGCAATAACTAAAGGAAGTTTAATTTTCATGAAGACATCTTTGAGCAACCAGATAACAGCTTTTTCATTCGCATCTACACTTAAGTCACCCTGATACAAACAATAAGTTCCCATTCCTTCCGAACAACTCATTTCCCAATTCGGTAGAAATACTGGTAACAATTCAATGCGTTGACATCCAAATTCTTTTCGGTATACTTCATTATCAGATTCAGAAATGCTGAAGAAATGAGCTTTGCCAGCCAATTCAGATTCATACTTTCTCAGCAATCTGCTTTCATTCCAATAATACAATTTGCGGAAGAGAGATGTTGCACTCTTATATAAATCCTGGTAATATTGGTATTCAACATTGTGAAGCCTT
>CAIJZG010000251.1 GCA_903825065.1 uncultured Bacteroidota bacterium | reverse complement strand
TGGTGGGATGCATAAAGAATTCAATTTGCGAAAGGTTGGCTCCCACTTTTTCAAGATGCATTAATGCAAATCTCTTCATTGATTCAGTCGGAATATTAATTCTCACTTTTTCACCAATCGCTAGATATTTAATAAACAAAGCATAATTCGGAAAAATAGTATCAATTTTACCTGGCCAGCTTGCTTCCTTATGAGGCCATGAAAGCCAAGTGGCTTCATGTTCAGCGAACTCGGCTGGAAACTTATATCCTAAGGCATCCGGTGTTAAAAAAGAATGATGGTTGAATGACATAATACTGTATGAAATCGTTTATAATGCGATTAATCTTCGTCAATAAATCTTTTTGTAATAGGCTGATAAGAATCAATTCTTCTATCGCGCATAAACGGCCAATGAGTTCGAAAATAATCAGTGAGTTTAGTATCAATATTAATTACAGCAATTTCTTCATCATCATGTGATGCTTTATAGAGTAAAGTTCCAAATGGATTACTTACAAAAGATCCACCCCAGAATTTCATAGCACCACCTTGCTCTAATCCCACCCTGTTAACACTTACCACATGCACACCATTTGCAACTGCATGACTTCTTTGTATGGTTTGCCAGGCATTATATTGTTCGATATTGGTGGCTTCGTCTTGAAGGGTTGACCAGCCAATTGCTGTTGGATAGAATAATATTTCTGCACCCATCAATGCCGTTATTCTTGATGCTTCTGGATACCATTGATCCCAGCATATTAAGATACCAATGGTAGCAAATTTGGTTTTGAAAACTTTATATCCAAGATCACCTGGCGTAAAATAAAATTTTTCATAAAAGGCAGGATCATCAGGGATATGCATTTTACGGTACTTTCCTAAATACTGGCCATCAGCGTCTAGTACCGCGGTTGTATTATGATAAATTCCTTTGGTTCGTTTTTCAAATAAAGAAGCAATTACAACAATACCTAATTCAGAAGCTACAGAACTTAAACTTTCAGTTGATGGCCCAGGAATAACTTCTGCTAAAAGAAAATTTTCATAATCTTCAACATCACAGAAATAAAGGGAAGTAAATAATTCTTGCAGGCATATAATCTTTGCACCTTTAGCAGCTGCTTCCCTAATTTTAGAAATTGCTTTTGTTAGATTTTCTTCTTTAGATGCAGAACAGGTCATTTGAACAAGACCAACTGGAACTACCGACATAATCAATGCTTTTTAAATTAATATTCATTTATGTTGTATGCTGTATCAAGCTATCGAAACTGCTGATACCAATCATTTTTTCTGAAATATAACCTTCCGCATATTCAACTCCAATCCTTTTTCCTAACATCATTGCCCTTCCTTTAACTGTATCTAAAAACTGGGGAGAAGAAATATAGGTCTGAGGTTCATTTAGATCTGGATTAAAAAACTGTGTACTATATGCCAATACAGATTCTATTTTTTTATCCATATACGCGGAAATGTCAACTACAAAACTTGGTTGCAAAAAACGATCCTGTATATAATGAAAAACATATGCGGGACGCCATTCTTTTTGCTCATTTCCATCTAATTGTGTACTGATTTTTCTAAGGCCAGAAAGAAATGCAGCATCAGAAACCATTTTAGCACTTCTTCCATGATCTGGATGACGATCTTCCGGGGCATTTGCTAAGATAATGGTTGGTTGATATTTTCTAATCGCTTGAATTAATAATCGTTGATGTTGTTCATCATTTTGAAAAAAGCCATCTGCCATTCCCAGGTTTTCCCGAATATTAATACCCAATATATTTGCAGCATTTCTTGCTTCTACTTTTCTGGTTTCTGCACTACCACGCGTTCCCAGTTCTCCTCTGGTAAGATCCACAATACCCACTTTTTTGCCTTCTGCAATGGCCGACATTAATGTACCAGCACAACCAAGTTCAACATCATCCGGATGAACGCCTATTGCTAAAATATCAAGCTTCATGCTTTTAGTTTATTTAGTAAAGTTACTAGTGTGAATGCAATAAAAATCCCGTCCAGATATAATCGGAACGGGATTTTGAATATTTTGTCAAAAAGATTAGTCTTTTTTCGCGTAACGCTTTTTAAACTTATCGATACGACCTGCTGTATCTACCAACATGTTTTTACCAGTATAAAATGGATGTGATGTATTAGAAATCTCCAATTTAATCAATGGATATTCTTTACCGTCTTCCCACAAAACAGTTTCTTTGGTGTTTGTTGTAGACTTACTTAAAAATGATTCACCGTTACTCATGTCTTTGAAAACAACGAAACGATAACTTTCTGGATGGATACCTTGCTTCATATAATTTGATTTAGGTAATACGGATTTTGCCGTATTGTTATTTTTAGGATGGCAAAAGTAAGAAAATAACGGTTTTCTTCCAAATGAAATTTGAATTCTCTAGCAACTGGGTCAGATTCTAGCTTTTCATATTAATAAATTGCAAAGGCAATCCCAAACTTGAATTTCTACAAAGTGCTATAACATCCTGTAAATCATCTATTTTCTTACCTGTAACACGAACAATATCGTCCATAATCGCTACTTGTACCTTTAATCCACTTTCTTTTATCAGTTTCACTACTTTTTTACTATCATCTTGCTTTAATCCATTTTGTACTGGCACGTCTTTCTTTACCACTTTACCACTTGGATAAGCATCTTTTTCGAAATTAAAAGCACTTGCTTCAATTCCTTGTTTCATAGCCCTACTAATAATCACATCAATCACCTGTTTCATTTTCATATCACTTTCTACCTCTAAATGAAGTACAAAGTC
>CAIJZG010000250.1 GCA_903825065.1 uncultured Bacteroidota bacterium | reverse complement strand
CAGTTGACGCGGATAGAACTGATTTACGCGGATCAAAATCTGCGAAAATCCGTTTTATCGGTTTAATCTGTGTGCTATCTTTAGATTCTCAAAATGACTAAGAAAGAAAGATTTCAACAAGCTATTGCTTATTTCGAAGAGCAAATTCCAATTGCTGAGACAGAGTTGGTATATGATAATCCTTTTCAATTGTTGGTAGCAGTAATTTTATCTGCACAATGCACAGATAAAAGAGTGAATCTTACAACTCCGAATATTTTTCGAAAATATCCAACACCAGATAAAATGGCCTTAGCCACATTTGATGATCTATTTCCGATTATCAAAAGCATTTCTTATCCCAATAATAAAACCAAGCATTTAATTGGCATGGCAAATATGCTCATAGCAGATTTTAATGGGGAGGTCCCAATGACAGTATTTGAATTAGTGAAATTGCCAGGAGTAGGAAGAAAAACTGCGAATGTAATAACCAGTGTAATAGATAAGCAACCCAATATGGCGGTTGATACACATGTGTTTCGGGTATCTGCCAGATTGGGTTTAACTAATAATGCTAAAACAGTATTAGAAGCAGAGAAGCAACTCATTAAATATATCCCTGAAGAATTGGTTCATCGTGCACACCATTGGCTTATCCTCCATGGCAGATACACATGCCTTGCACGCTCGCCAAAATGTGTTGAATGTGGACTAACAACTATCTGTAAATATTATAAAAAAGTAAAGGGATAGGCAAGGATGTTTTTATAGCACGCAGATTACACTGATAAAACGGATCTACACAGATTTTTATCCGTGTAAATCTGCAAAATCCGCGTTATCAGCGTGCCATTTATTTTTTCACTTTAGCAACTAATTGATATGAGTGATCAATCAATTCTTGAAGCCTCTTATTTGAAATAGACCCATCAATAATTACTGTATTCCAATGTTTCTTATTCATATGCCAACCCGGAATAACAGCCGCATATTGTTCGCGCAATTCAAGAGCCAAATCGGGATCGCATTTTACATTAAATTGTAGTGGAATACTATCAAAACCGGTAAGCAAAAACATTTTGCCATCGATTTTATAAACTAAAGTATCTGGCTCAAAAGGGAACGTCTCTTCAACGTCTGGTTTACTCAAAGCGTATTCACGTAATTGTTCGAGGTCCATATTCAAAAATTATTCAATGATAATATCTAAATGAGTTAATAATCCTTCAAGTCCATCTTTGCTAAAGCGGGCTTTCTTAATTCTATTGGTTACTGGATTAATTGTAAAATTGAAGGAAGTTCTAAAATCTGCTTTCTCCAGATTAGTTGCATCAAATACTGCACCAGCAAGATTACATTGAGCAAAAATGGATTGAATTAATTCAGCCATTGAAAAATCGGTTTCATTTAAATCGCAGTTGCTGAATTTGGCCTGACGCATTTTTCGTTTATAAAAACTCGACAAATGTAAATTGCAGTTTGTAAATTTTGCAGCAAATAGAAAATCATTGCAATCGTCGAAACGTAAACCTAATAATTTACAATCTTTGAATTGTACATCTCTGATAGCAGTATTGTTAAGTTTTGCATTGCTTAGATTACAACTAATAAAGAT
>CAIJZG010000249.1 GCA_903825065.1 uncultured Bacteroidota bacterium | reverse complement strand
GGTGTGATGTTATTTGATAAAGTTGCTTATAAAGCTGTAGTGAGTAATGGATTGGTATTGGATAAGAATGGAAATAAAATGAGTAAGCGCTTGGGAAATGTGGTTAATCCATTTGAGACAATTGAAAAGTATGGAGCTGATGCAACCAGATGGTATTTGATTACCAATGCATCGCCTTGGGATAATTTGAAATTTGACTTAGCTGGAATTCAGGAAGTTCAGCGCAAATTCTTCGGTACCTTATACAATACCTATCAATTTTTTGCCTTGTATGCGAATGTGGATGGGTTTGATTTTTCTGAAACGGCTATTCCATTAATTGAGCGCCCAGAAATTGATAGATGGATACTTTCTTCATTGAATTCTTTGATACAAAAAGTAACTGATTCCATGAACGATTTCGAACCTACTATTGCTGGTAGGGCTATTGAAACCTTTGTTGATGAGCATTTGAGTAACTGGTATGTAAGATTGTGCAGAAGGCGTTTCTGGAAGGGCGAATATGAAACGGATAAGATTTCAGCTTATCAAACTTTGTATGAGTGCTTGGAAACTATTGTGAGATTAATGGCACCTATATCACCATTCTTTAGTGATGCGATGTTCCAGAATCTCAATTTAGTATCTAATCGTTTTAATATAACATCAATTCACCATGCTGATTTTCCAGTAGCAAATCTTACTATTATTGACGCTGGTTTGGAAGAGCGTATGCAATTGGCACAGGAAGTATGTTCTTTGGTTTTATCACTGCGTAAAAAAGTGAATATTAAGGTTCGTCAGCCCTTACAAAAAGTATTGATTCCAGTGTTGAATCCAGAAATGAAGCAACAATTAGAGTTGATTGAAGACTTAATTATTGCGGAAGTTAACGTGAAGGAAATGGTCTACATCACAGAAACAGAAGGCATCATCAAGAAGAAAATTAAACCCAATTTCAAACTATTGGGTACAAAAATGGGAGCCAAAATGAAAGCTGCCAATTTGGTTATTGGAGCTTTTAGTCAACAACAGATCGCTACACTCGAAAAAACAGGGCATATAGAGATCCTGGTTGAAGATTCCGCCTTTACACTAGAATTACAAGAAGTAGAAATAGCTGCTGAAGACATTCCAGGCTGGAGTGTGGCGAGCAAGGGTGGTTTAACCGTAGCGCTTGATATTGTGCTTTCTGATGAGTTAAAACAGGAGGGGGATGCAAGAGAATTTGTGAATCGGATACAAAATATCAGAAAAGACAACGGTTTTGATTTAACAGACCGTATATTCGTAAAATTGCTTAATGCTGACGGTATTAAACAATCAATTATTAAATATAACGATTATATTTGCCGCGAAATTTTGGCAGACGTCATTGAAATTGTTCCTGTATTAGAAAATGGTATTGAAATTGATGTAAATGACATTTTGTTGAAAGTGGTAGTCACAAAAAAAGGATAAACCGTATGCCTTCTAAAAAACCTGCTCCGAAAAAAACAGCAAAACCTGTTGCAAAGTCTTCAAAACCAGTGGCTAAGAATGCTAGTCCAGTTAAAAAAGCTGCTCCTGCTCCTAAAGCTGCCCCTGCTAAAAAGTCGGTACCTGCTAAGAAAGCAGCTCCTGTTAAAAAAGCAGTTCCAGCTAAAAAAGCTGTGGCAAAGCCTCAACCTAAGGTGGTGGCTAAACCAGTTGCAAAGAAAGTTGTTGCTAAAGCAGCACCGGCTAAAAAGTTGGTACCAGTAAAGGCGGCGGTTCCATCCAAAAAAGTGATACCAGAAGTAAAACATAAAGTTGCAGCTAAACCCGCTGTGAAACCGGCAGCTAACCCGGCACCAAAACCTTTATCTAAAACCCCAGAAAAACCATTGGCTAAATCGACCACGAATACAGCTCCTAAACCAGCACCTGCTCCAGCTCCGGCTCCTGCACCTGCGGTTGTTCTAAAAGCGAAGGTACCTGCAGTTAAAGCTGCTCCATTACCTTCTGCTAAACCAGTAAAGAAAGCTCCAGAACCTATTAAGGATATCAAAGTTCCTAAGACAAACGTAAAAACCAGTGTTCCTTACAAACCCCATTACACGCCTCTTGAAAAAAGAGAAGATGAGAAGACAGGTTTGAATCAGACATTGGTTAAGTATAGCGATCAGGACTTGGCAGATTTTAGAGAATTAATCACCAAAAAATTAGAAGCTGCTAAAAAAGAGTTGGCTTATTTACAGGGATTAATTACTCGCAAAGATGAAATGGGAGGTGATAATGATGATGCTCGTTACATGACCATGGAAGATGGCAGTATGAGTATGGAAAGAGAACAATTGAGTCAGATGGCAAGCCGTCAGATTACTTATATCGATCATCTCGAGAAAGCAATCATGCGTATCGAAAACAAAACATATGGTATTTGCCGTGTAACTGGTAAGTTAATCGATAAAGCACGACTAAGAGCAGTTCCTCATGCTACGCTTAGTCTTGAGGCTAAACTTGGTTTGGTTCGTCACTCAGCTGAATAGAAGTCAAAATTCAAAATTAAAAAGTAAAAAATAAAAAGAGTGAAGCCCTTTTCTGAAAAGAAGAGGGCTTCACTTTTAAGAACAAAATATTTTGACTTTTGAATTTTTATTTTTGAATTAGTTCGCTTATTTCACTTCCTGCATCTCCACCAGTCGACGATAAATGCCATCTTTTGAAAGGAGCTCATCGTGGCTTCCACGTTCTGCGATCTCGCCTTTTTGTAATACGATGATCTCGTCTGCATGACGAATAGTTGAGAGTCTGTGTGCAATAACAATCGATGTTCTGTTTTGCATCATATTATTAATAGCATCCTGAACCAGTCTTTCGCTTTCAGTATCCAATGCCGATGTGGCTTCGTCTAGAATTAAAATGGGAGGATTCTTTAATACGGCTCGTGCAATCGTTACACGTTGACGTTCACCTCCACTTAGTTTAGATCCTCTATCACCAATATTAGTGTCAAATTTTTCTTCTTTTAATTGAATAAAGTTATAGGCATTAGCAACTTTTGCTGCGTGCTCAATGGCTTCCATATTCGTGTTATCAATGCCTAGTGCAATATTGTTCGCAATTGTATCATTGAACAGGATCGGCTCTTGCGTAACAATGCCCATTAAATTTCTTACGGCATGTAAACTGTATTCTTTAATATTAACGCCATCAATCAATAACTCACCTTCACTCACATCGTGAAAACGGGGAATTAAATCGGCCAATGTGCTTTTTCCTGCGCCCGAAGAGCCAACCAAGGCAATGGTTTTACCCTTTTCAATAGTTAGGCTGATGTTTTTTAAGATAGTTACATCATCATAAGAAAAGGATACATTTTTGAACTCGATACTTTTATTAAATACAGCAATACTTTTTGCATTTGGATTATCTACAACTCTGACGGGTGCTTTTAATATTTCTTCAATTCTTTCTATCGCAGCACTACCTCTTTGAGCATTGTAAAATGAGGTAGATAAAGATTTTGCAGGGTTGATAATTTGTACAAAAAATAAAATATAGGTAATGAAATTTTCTGGACTCATTTCTCCTTGATGATTCAATACCAATTCTCCACCAAACCAAAGTATTACAGAAAGCACTAATACTCCCAAGAATTCAGATAAAGGTGATGCTAGATCCCTTCGAAAATTCATTCGATTTCTAATATCATTCAATGTATCATTTGTATGAAAAAATTTAGATCGTAGAATTTTCTCTGCATTGAAAGCTTTAATTACGCGTAATCCTCCTAGTGTTTCATCTAAAATAGACATCAATGTTCCTAGTTGCTCCTGAGAAACCGTACTATTCTTTTTCAGAGATCTGCTTACTCTTCCAATTATAAAACCAGCTATAGGAAGTAGCACTAATAAAAATAATGAAAGTGTTGGACTCATTAAAACCATTAAAGTAAGAACGATAATGATTTGTAAGGGGTCGCGAATTAATCCCTCCAGTGTGCTCATCACACTCCATTCAATTTCATTAGCATCATTGCTCATTCGACTAATAATATCGCCTTTTCTTTGTTCAGTAAAGAACCCTATTGGAAGCTCAAGAATTTTTGCATAAAGGTCCGATCTTAATTTTGTCATCACATAATTTCTCATCGGAGCTAAAACCCGATAGGACAAATAAATGAAGACATTTTTTAAAAACACAGAAATAACCATTAATACGCAGATAAAAGCCAGGGCATAAATCTTGTTATGTTCAACCACTAGAAGGCTTAAATGGTAATTGATATAATCTTGAACGCCATTTGCAGAAAATTTAAAGCTCACTTTTACTACTTCAATTTTATCCCTAGAGAAGAGCATTTTTAAAATCTGCGGCAATAATGCAAAAGAGACAAGGCTGAATAAAACAGACGAAAGATTGAATAAAATATACAGTCCAATATTCTGTTTCTTATCTCTTAAATAAAAAAGTATTCTTGAAAATCGCTTCATAAATAGGAAAAACGGTTAATCCACGGCAAAGTAACTAATTTTACCGCCAAACAAACGTTAGAAAATGGAGGAAGG
>CAIJZG010000248.1 GCA_903825065.1 uncultured Bacteroidota bacterium | reverse complement strand
TAACTACAATGGCTAAAGAAGTAACTGCGATGCAAAATAATTTAATGTTTCCACCTTTCTTTGGTTCAAATGGTTGGGTGATAGCAGGAAGCAAAACAAAATCCGGGAAGCCTATTTTATCAAACGATACGCATATTGCATTTTCTCAACCCTCTGTCTGGTATGAAGCTGAGTTAGTTTGTCCCAGTTATAATATTTATGGAAACTTTCTGGCCGGCACCCCTGTCCCAGCTTTAGGCCATTCTGATAAAGGAGGCTGGGGCCTGACTATGTTCGAAAATGATGATGCTGATTTCTTCAGAGAAAAATCAAACCCCAATAATGCCAACCAGGTTTGGTATAAAGATCATTGGGAAAATTTATTGGTTCGTAAAGAAACTATTAAAGTTAAAGGCAAGGCTGATATTGAATTCGATATTAAAAAATCAAGACATGGCTATATTATGAATGGTGCATTTGATGGGGTAAAAGAAATGGAAGATCCAATTGCTTTATGGTGGGTATACTATCAATTTCCAAGTAGACATTTGCAGGTATTCTATAATCTTAGTCATGCTACAAATGTAGCCGAAGCGGCAGTAGCAGTTGAACCATTAACGGCACCGGGACTTAATTTTATGTGGGCAGATACAATTGGTAATATTGCTTGGTGGGCCGCTGGGAAATTACCGATACGTCCTAAGCATGTAAACCCTCAGTTAATATTAGATGGCTCAACTGGATCAGATGATCCAATAGGTTGGCTAGAATTTAAACAGAATCCACAAATCTTAAATCCATCAAGAGGCGTTTTATATACAGCTAATAATCAACCCATGGATATGGGTACAGGATTAGTTCCTGGTTATTATGTTCCAGCAAATCGGGCTGCAAGAATTGAAGAGTTGGTTTTTACAGATCGGAAAGATTGGGATGAAGAATCAATACGTACAGTAATCAATGATGTTCAGTCAACGAATTACCCAAGGTTGCTGGCAAAAATTTTACCAGTTATTAATAAAGGAAAATTAACCGGTGCTGCACAAAACTGTTATCAGATTTTAATTAAATGGGATGGGATGCATGGACTTGAAAATATCGAGCCAACTATTTTTTATAAATTTTTGCACCTCATCAACAAATATGCTTTAGAAGATGAATTAGGAAAAGAAGCCTTTCAATCTTTCGAAAATCAAGCGAGTTTAAAAAGAAATATGGAAAGCTTTTTTCAGAATGATAGTTCTAAATGGTGGGATAATATTCATACATCAGTAATAGAAACAAGATCTGATATTTTTACTCAAGCACTGAACGACGCTACCATCGAATTAAACAAGCAGCTTGGCGAAAACACCGCAAACTGGCAATGGAAAAAAGTACATAGTATTGAACATAAGCATCCTTTGGGTATTGTTCCAGGAATTGGTAAATGGTTTAATGTAGGACCGATTGCAGTTAATGGAGGAAAGGAAACGATTAATAATCTTGATTTTAATTTGGATAGTAGTGGCTTATATAAAGTTTTATACGGACCAGCACTTCGCCGTATCATTGATTTTGGAAATACCAGTAAAGCGATGAGTATTAACCCAACTGGACAATCGGGTTATTTCCTGAATAGTCATTACGATGACCAAGCAAAAATGTTTGCAGAGGGAGGCAAGCGCCCTGAACTTTCAAAACGTGAAGACGTAGAGAAAGTGATGATAGGAAAAACTATTTTTAGAAATTAATAAGATTCATACATGAAAGTTTCCTATTTACTTAATAAAGAAAATAACAATTTGAATCTTATTAGGTTGTTTCTTGCCTCAATGGTAATTGTAGGACATGCACCAATACTAAATGGTGCTACTAATTATTGGGTTGATCCCATCAGTTATTTTTTCCCCTTTGCTGCATCAGGTCCCTGGGCTGTTAATATATTTTTCTTTATTAGTGGATTGGTGGTCAGTAATAGTTTACTGACTAGTAGAAAACCCTTAAGGTTTATAACTGCGCGATTTTTTAGAATCATGCCAGCTTTTGCTTTTGTAGTTTTAATTTCAGCATTAGTGATTGGTCCACTTGTAAGTAATTTATCTGCAAGACTATATTTCAACAGTGATATTCCTTTTGCTTATGTTACAGAGAACTTACTTTTTCAAGTAAATTATCATTTACCAGGAGTATTCTTAAATAATATTTATCCTAACGCAGTAAATGGCTCACTTTGGACACTTGCTTATGAAATGAGCTGTTATGTTATTTTATTGGGAGTATTTTTAGTTATTCGTAATAAGGGGAAAATATATTATAATATTATTTTGGGGCTAATTATTTTCGAAAGCTTTTTACCCTATAAACCCATTTTTAATTGGATAGGCTCTAATCCACAAATCAATTTATTACCTGCCGCATTTGCTCTTGGATCATTTCTAGCTGTGAATGCTGAATATATTAATATCGATAAATTTTCGGTACTCGGGCTCTTTCTGATATATTTTTTCTTTCGCTCATCTGTGTATGCAAATCTTTTCTTCAACATTGCTTGTAGCATAGCTTTCTTATATATTTCTGCCAATAGGTTCATTAATAAGTATAAACCCAAATACGACATATCATTTGGCGTATACCTTTGGGGATTTGTAGTACAACAAACCCTCTTTCATTATTTCGGAAAAATGTATGTAGGCTGGCATTGTTTTATATCGTTATTAATTACAGTAATGGTAGCCTATATTACTCACCTGCTCATTGAGAAACCCGGAATTGAATTAGGAAAAGAATTAAATCCTTATACAGAAGCTATAGTTTAGCTTCTATTTTTCTTCGGGGTCGATTTCAATTTTAAATAATCGAAGAAATATAAAACCTTGAATGAAAGATTATTATTTTGTGGTGATTGAAGTGTTTGATTTAAATTATTTAGATATCCATCACTAACATTTGTTCCGGTAGAATAAATAGCATTTTTCCAAACAATATTCATAAAACTACCTGGAGCAAACTCCCAACTAAATACTGCATCAATATTGAACGAGTTGAAACTACTATTTGCATTTCCGGTATAGCTATTATTTTTACCTAAATCGCCTTTTTGTAAAAGTGTAAAATATTCTAAGTATTCTACTTTACTCCAGTAATGACGAATTCGCGTAGTAATTCCAATTTTTTTATTGAAATTATACTTGATATTCAAGCCATTTTCTACTGTGTTTAAGTTCCTTCTGCCGAAAATAATATCTGCTACGTCATTTGCGGCAAAACCAACACTGTTATGAATATATTGATAAAATAGATCATTGCCAATTGACAACTTGTTGTTGAACTGGTACTTGTTTGACAATCGAATATCATATCGTCTTCCATCTTCTAAAGTTCGAATTCCTTGCAATAAATCAATGGTGTAAGTATACTTTTTTGCCTGATTACCAACGTATCCAATTTCAAAACCCTTGGCTTCTGTAGAATGAAAAACTCTGCCAGATGTTCTTGGCTCATAAAAATCATTCCCAGGTGGTTCATACCAAATAGACATAAACGCAAAACCAAGATTCTTTAATTGCCCGTTCATGTTCATATTAATATTTGCATTCTGAAAATCACCTGGATTAAATCTTCTCGAATAATTGATATTGAAATTATAATACAGACTATTATACCATTTGGTAGGCTTTGTCCATTTATATCCCAAATAAATATAATGATTTATATAATTATTAGTAAAAAGAATACCTAAATCAGTGATATCATATATATCATTGGTTAGTTCTT
>CAIJZG010000247.1 GCA_903825065.1 uncultured Bacteroidota bacterium | reverse complement strand
TGAGATTCCGAATCCTGTGACTCCAATTTTCAATGTCTATTTTTTAACTTCTTTACTTTATATAATTGTAATAGGGTTAATGACGTATGTGCAACAAAAAAATAAAAAGGAAACAGATACATTAGAAGAATTTATTTCGTATGTGCTTCCTGTTTTGCTTTTGATTACAATTTACTTTAGTGTTAGTTTAGAAATTTCTAGGTATTGGAATCAGTTGCAATTTCAGGCAGAAGCGGGCAAAAAAATACTCAGTAAAGAGTATGGTGAAATAGTAACTCGAAATGAGTTTGTACTTTTTAAAGGGATCTGGCAATCAATCTATGCCATGTTTTATCTTTTCATATTGAGCTTTGTTAATATGAAAAAAATAAAAAATTATTATCTCGCATGGATTAATATGGCATTTGATGTTTAGGTTTTATTTTTGTTTATAACTGCAGTTTGTTATCATATAAATGAGTTGCAAGACACTAATTTACATCCTTCTGAATCACTCTCTTTTCATCAAAGTGGGTTAAGTGTTTTCATCAGATATTTGAGTTATGGTTCCTGTGCCTTTTTATTGTTTTCCATCAGACAGTACATAACTGAGAAATTTATATATCCAACACCAATAAAACTCAAAGTTGTTTTCGATATTATTGTACATGTTTCACTGATTATAATGGCAAGTTATCAACTGGTACATTTCTTCTTTTTGTATGCTGATGACCCTTCAGTTGGGAAATATTGTTTAAGTGTGATGTGGGGGATATATGCGCTAGTCTTAATTATTTTGGGTATTTCAAAGGATCAAAAGCATTTACGTATCATGGCCATTGTATTGTTTTCTTTTGCACTTTTAAAATTATTCTTTTACGATACCGAACAATTAGGAACCATCGGTAAAACCATTGTGTTTGTTACCCTTGGAGTTTTACTCTTAATTGTATCATTTTTGTATAATAAGTATAAAAATTCCATGACAGAAACAAAGGATGCAAAATAGGAACTGTCTATTCGCTTCATTATCTTTTTTGGGCTAACTTCGTCCACTAAAATAATACAATGCGCTCCATCTTTTCTGGAATAGTATTCATAGGGTTGGTTATATTATCTGCCTGTTCCCCGAATAATGTAAAAATTGATAAAGACTTATCACATTTTTTTGAAGACAAATCTGTGGTGGGAACTTTTGGATTGTACGACAATGGAACAGGACAATTTACGATTCATAATCTCAGTCGTTTCAGGGATTCCGCCTATTTGCCAGCATCAACCTTTAAAATTGTCAATTCTTTAATTGGCATTGAAACAGGAAGAATAGTGAATGAAAAGATGATTATCAAATGGGATGGTATTGTGCGGCCTTTTCCTGGTGGAGATAGTAGCAAATCTTGGAATAAAGATCTTACTATGGAAGAAGCCTTCAAAAGATCAGCTCTGCCTTATTATCAGGAGGTAGCCCGTAGAATTGGGAAAGACACTATGAAGTTTTGGATAGATAGTTTAAAGTACGGCAATATGAAAATCATTTCGCCAATAGACGTTTTTTGGTTAGACAATACCTTGAAAATTACAGCGGATGAAGAAATGGGATTTGTGAAGAAACTTTATTTCAATCAACTCCCTTTTCAAAAACGTACCCAGGAAATTGTTAAGAAAGTAATGGTACAAGAGCAGAACGCCAATTTTCAATTGGCGTATAAAACCGGAACTGGTACACTTGAAAATGGCAGAACACTCTGTTGGATAGTGGGTTGGGTAATCGAAAATCGCCATCCTTATTTCTTTGTTATGAATATGGATGGAAAGCCTGAATCGAATATCACATCCTTCCGATTAGAGTTATTAAAATCCGTTCTAAAACAGCAGGGATTTTTAGAAGGGAAAAGATAATAAGATGATTAATTATATTAGCCGGCAGTGAAAGCAGCCGGCTTTGTTTTAAAACCTTTCTTGTAATTTACTGTTAGATTTGTAACATATTTTTTTACTATGCAATTGTATTGTAATTCGCTAACACAAATAGCACGACTTGCTACCCGAGAAGTGAAAGTGGGCCATCTTTCTTTGGGCAATTTCAATCCCATTCGGTTACAGACCATGACTACCACAGATACCATGAATACGATTGCTACTGTTGAGCAGACTATTCGTTGTATTGAAGCTGGTGCCGATTTAGTTAGAATTACCGCACCGAGTAAAAACGAAGCTGAAAATCTGTTGCAAATTAAAAATGAATTAAGAAAGCGAGGTTATAATACTCCCTTAATTGCCGATATCCATTTTACTCCAAATGCGGCCGAAATAGCTGCTAGAATTATTGAAAAAGTTCGTGTGAATCCAGGGAATTATGTAGACAAGAAAAAATTCGAACAAATTGATTATACAGATATTGAATATGCCGAAGAGATTGATCGTATACGTGAACGCTTTTCGCCACTTGTAAAAATCTGCAGAGAGTATGGAACTGCGATGCGAATTGGCACAAACCATGGTTCACTAAGTGATCGAATTATGAGTAGGTATGGTGATACGCCAATGGGAATGGTGGAAAGTGCGATGGAATTTTTACGTATTGCTAGAGACGAAAGTTTTCACAATATAGTATTAAGTATGAAAGCCTCTAATCCACAAGTAATGGTGCAGGCTTATCGCTTATTGATTCAACAAATGGATGCAGAATTTGGGGAATCATATCCCTTGCATTTAGGTGTGACTGAAGCGGGTGATGGCGAAGATGGACGCGTAAAAAGTGCGGCAGGAATTGGCACTTTATTAGAAGATGGAATTGGCGATACTGTTCGTGTTAGTTTAACAGAAGATCCGGAATTTGAAATTCCAGTTTGCAGAGATTTAGTTAAACGATATACATCGATAAATAAAACTCCTGCAAATAATTCAATCCCTCCCATTGAAAAACCGAACTACAATCCATTTCAATATACCAGGAGAGAAAGTTTCACTGTAAATAATATCGGGGGAAAACAAATTCCGGTAGTAGTGGCGGATCTTAGCAAAATGCAATCAATTGCAGCAGCTGATTTGACTTCAATAGGATATGAGTATAATGCCGCTATTGACAAATGGAATATTGCAGACACAGCAGCTGATTATATTTTTACGGGACATAATATATTAGATTTCAAATTGCCAGGAACATTAAAAGTAATTTGTTACCCGGTTACAGCAGCTGAAGCAAAAGATCCGGAAAAATATTTTCCGATATTTGATGCGGCCGGTTTCTTGGATTCTGAAAATAAACATCCAACCATGAATTTTGTGATGGTTGATTGTTATTCAGATACAACTTCCATTAATGATTATACTTACCTGGAAGAAATTGCTAATAAAAAAAATATAGTGTTATGCTTAAGTAGTTCAAACGAACAAGCAATGCCTGCAGTTAGAAGAATGTTCATGGAATTGAACCATAGAAATATTAAGAATCCAGTAATATTAATAACTGATAGCAATTGGAATACAGCAGATGAACATTTAATTCATTTTTCAACTGAAACCGGGGCTTTATTCTTAGATGGATTTGGGGATGGGATCTGTTTAGGATTAACTGCTTCTTCGTATCATACTGCTATGGCAAATAATGCATCTGGCCGGAATTATTTGAATAACTTAAGTGCAGAACAATTCTGTAATAGTACTTCATTCAGCATTTTACAGGCAACAAGAACAAGGATTTCCAAAACAGAATATATCTCATGTCCGAGTTGTGGAAGAACCTTATTCGACCTACAAGAAACTACTGCAAGAATTCGAAGTGTAACTCATCATTTGAAAGGCGTTAAGATTGCTATCATGGGTTGTATCGTTAATGGCCCTGGTGAAATGGCTGATGCCGACTTTGGATATGTTGGAAGTGGGGTAGGAAAAATTACTTTGTATAAAAGCAAAGATATTATGAAAAAAAACATCGATAGTAATATTGCGGTAGATGAATTGATTCAGTTGTTGAAAGACAGTGGGGCTTGGGTAGATCCTGCGTAAATTTTATTTATCATTGAATTAGTAATAATGGAAACAGACTTCCTAGTAATAGGGTCGGGAATAGCAGGATTAACTTATGCTTTAAAAGTAGCTGAGAAAATGCCTGACAAAAAAATCACCCTCATCACGAAAACTGATGCGGATGAAACTAATACCAAATATGCTCAAGGTGGTATTGCAGGAGT
>CAIJZG010000246.1 GCA_903825065.1 uncultured Bacteroidota bacterium | reverse complement strand
TTCTGTTTCTTATCTCTTAAATAAAAAAGTATTCTTGAAAATCGCTTCATAAATAGGAAAAACGGTTAATCCACGGCAAAGTAACTAATTTTACCGCCAAACAAACGTTAGAAAATGGAGGAAGGTAAGCGCCAACGGCAGGTGGCAAGTGCCCTGCAGGAAGAAATGAATGATATTTTTAGAAGATTAAATCTGAATATGATTGATGGTGGGATGGTATCTATCTCGTCTATCAAGGTAACTCCAGACCTTTTAGAAGCACGTATTTATATCAGTTTATTTCAAGTGAAGGACCAGAAAGCTGTCATGAAAACAATTGAAAATAGGGCCTGGGAGGTTAAGAAAGAATTGGCAAATAGAGTAAAACACTCCTTACGCAGAATTCCAGTATTACACTTTTATCTCGACGATACTTTGGATTATGTATTCAAAATGGAAGAGGTATTCAAGAAATTGAAGGAAGAAAAACCACCTAGCAGCGAACCGGAATAATACCCTATGAACTTTTTATTTGCATGGCGCTATTTTAAATCTAAGAAATCTACCAATGCTATCAATATGATTGCATGGATTAGTGTTACAGCTATTGCGGTTGGATGCGCTGCATTAATCATTGTTCTAAGCGTATTCAATGGCTTTGAAAATCTGGTTAAGGGTTTATACTCCGATTTCTATGCAGATATCCGGGTAGCCCCAAGTTCCGGAAAGACCTTCCATTTGAATGTTGATCAGTTTAAAAAAATAAGATCAACCACTGGCGTTTTGGGATTAAGCGCAATTGTGGAAGAAAAAGCGGTTTTGATGAATGGGGATTGTTCTTCCATTGTTTATATCCGAGGGGTAGACGATCAGTTCACTTCGGTAAGTAAGGTTTCTAATCATATAAGAAGAGGAAAGTTCGATCTGGGTACTTCAGATGCGCCCAAAATTGTAGTAGGTGCAGGGATAGAAAATGCTGCCTGCATAGATGTAGAGCGGTCTGTTGCGCCTCTCACATTATATATGCCGAATAGATCAGCAAAAAATTTTGTATCCAGTGATGCCTTAAATGCCTTCAATGTTCAGGCTGTTGGCACTTTTTTGGTACAGCAGGATTTCGATAATAAATATATTTTCAGCAATATTGATTTTTTGCGTTTTATGATGGATTTGCAAAATGATGAATATTCTGCATTGGATATTAAAGCGGTTGCAGAATCTGATAAGGTGAAAACGGATTTACAAACTTTATTGGGAAATAATTTTCTAGTACAAACAAGGTATGAACAAAATCAAAGTTTGTATACAGTGATGCAAATTGAGAAATGGGTGATTTATGGAATTCTCTCATTGATTTTAGTAGTAGCCGCATTTAATATGATTGGAGCACTTACTATGCTTGTACTAGAAAAGCAAAAAGACATTTCAGTTTTACAGGCAATGGGTGCCAATACCAATCGAATCAAAGGAATTTTTTTAACAGAAGGTATATTGCTTGCCGGTATTGGCGGTGTTTCTGGAATGTTATTAGCTGCACTAATTTGCTGGATCCAATTAAAATTTCAAATAATAAAACTCGGCGGTGATACTTTTATTATCAATTATTATCCTGTGAAAATGCAGATAGGTGATTTTGTTTTGGTAGGTGGTACCGTATTTGTAATCGCAATTTTTGCAGCTTATATTCCATCCCGTAAAGCAAGCCTGCAAGCGTTTTCATTGAAGTCTTAATGCTTTTTGTAAATTGTTAACCTTAGGCATTAGAGCCTAGTCCTCTTATTCATATTTTGATAAGTTATCACTTAGAAGTCAACAAAGCGTAAGGGCTAAAGCCCGATAATTTATCCGTCCTTCAACCCCCAGCTTAAAAGCTGGGGTTAACAACATTTCCAACGAAATCGTTTTAGGTATAAAAAAAATCCCGGCAATATTGCCGGGATTCAATCTTGAAACATTTTTTATTTAATAGTCTCCCAAAGTTTCAGGTAATTGTGCCAATGCTTTGGCTAATTGTTCATCGCTTGGAGCAATGCCATGCCATTCGTGGCTACCTTCCATGAAGTCTACCCCTTTTCCCATTTCTGTTTTCATTAAGATGCAGATTGGTTTACCATGACCAGTCATTGATTTTGCTTTGTCTAATCCAGTAACTAATTCAGCCATATTATTTCCATCCAATTCAACGACTTCCCAATTGAATGATTCGAATTTATCTTTCAAATTTTCCAGTGATAATACTTTGTTGGTTGGTCCATCAATCTGTTGACCATTATAATCAATGGTAGCAATTAAATTGTCTACTTTATTATGAGGGGCAAACATAATCGCTTCCCAGTTTTGACCTTCTTGTAATTCTCCATCACCCAATAAAGCAAAAACCAAGTGCGGGTCGCCATTGATTTTTTTCGCAAGTGCAGCACCGATTGCATTACTCAAACCCTGGCCCAAAGAACCACTAGCAATTCTTACACCAGGTAAGTGCTCGTGTGTAGTTGGATGTCCTTGTAAACGAGAATTTAATTTTCTAAAAGTGGCTAATTCTTTCACATCAAAATATCCGGAATGTGCTAATGCCGAATAAAAAATGGCAGATAAATGTCCATTTGAAAGAAAGAATAAATCTTCCCCTTTCCCATCCATTTTAAAATCACTATGATGGTGCATGCTGTGAAAAAACAAACTGGCAAAATAATCTGCGCAGCCCAAAGCTGCTCCAGGGTGCCCACTTTGTACCGCATGAACCATCCGTAAAACGTCTCTTCTCATTTGTGAGGCTACGCTCTCTAATTCTTGTATACTTGCCATATAAATACTTTTCAGTTGGCGAAGATAAAAGCTTAAAAGTAAACTGACTAAAAAACCATGAATGAGCGTAAAGTTTTGCCAATTTTAATGCTGAATACGATCAACTACATACTAAATAGGCATATTTGTTAGGATTTATTAGTTTTGCCCCACTTAAATAGAAGAAAATGTCAGAAGAATTAGATTTAATAATAGAAGATTCAGAAGAATCTATGCGGAAGGCAATTGGCCATTTGGAATTGGAATTGACCAGAATTAGGGCCGGAAAAGCTAGCCCCGCTTTAGTTGATGGAATTAATGTAGATTATTATGGGGCTGCAACACCAGTGGCTCAGGTAGCAAATATTACGGTTTTGGATGCTCGTACTGTTAGTATTCAGCCCTGGGAAAAAAGTATGCTAGCTCCCATTGAAAAAGCCATTATGCAGGCAAATATTGGAATCACTCCTCAAAGTGATGGTATACAAATCAGATTATTCCTGCCACCATTAACAGAAGAACGTAGAAGAGAATTATTTAAAAAAGCAAGTGGAGAAGGGGAACAGGCAAAAATTGCCATCCGGAATATTCGCAGAGATGGAATTGAACAAGTCAAAAAACTCCAGAAAGACGGGCTTAGTGAAGATGTAGCCAAGGATTCTGAAAAATTAATACAAGATTTGACAGACAAGCATATCGCTCTTGTTGAAAAACATTTAGCGGCCAAAGAAAAAGATATGATGTCGATGTAAATAATAAGGTACAAAATTGATAAGGTTCCATTTTAAAAGATGGGACCTTATTTTTTATTAGCTAGCCATACACCAATCAGAATAATTCCCATACAACAGCACTGCAAAAAATTAATACTTTCGCCCTCTAGAATTCCCCAGAACAAAGCAACAAAGGGGATGCCATAAGTTACTGTAGATGCAAATAAGCCACCGGCGCTTTTTACCAATCTGTAATATAATACTGTAGCAACTGCAGTGCCCCCAAATCCAAGCAGGAATGAGAACCCGGTAGATTTTATGACTGGCATACTTAATAGCGGAAGTGAAAAATATCCTGTAAAATATAAAATAATTAAACAAGGGATGATTAAAAGCGTAAATGCGACCGCAGCAATATTCATTGCACCAGTATTGTGCAAATACTTACTAACCATATTCACATTAATGCCGTATAAAAGTGTTGCAATAAGCACTAAGAATGCATAGCTTAAATTTTCAAAACTGATATTTTTTTGAGCTAAGAATAATAAACAAAGTCCTACAAATCCTACCAAAACACCAATGATTTTTTGCTTACTTGCATTCATTTGAAAAAAGAACACACCAACTGAAATAGTAAATAATGGGGTAAGTGCATTTAAGATTCCGGCAATTGAACTATCGATTTTAGTTTCTGCAATACAGAAAAGATAGGCAGGAAAAAAACTTCCAAGAAGCCCTGAAAGAATTACATAAAGAAACTCTTTTTTTTGAATTTTTCTAAAACCTTCTAATGCAAATGGAATTAAAATAATACCCGCGCTGAGCATTCGAAGGGTAGCAACCTGATAAGGACTCAGTGTTTCCAATCCAAGTTTCATCAATATAAAAGAACTTCCCCAAATGATGGAAAGCAAAGTAAAAAGAACCCAATTAATCAGCTTTTCTCTCAATGCAATATTTTGCTGCAAAGTTGCTGTTTTCTTTTATACTATGATGAATTCCCAATTCTAAAGAAATTTTTAAAAAGAGTGTCTACGTATTGAATTTATTTATATTTTCAACACTCAACTAAATCAAAACTGTTATGAGTTTCATCAAAGAATTCAAAGAATTTGCCATTCGTGGTAACTTAGTAGATACAGCTGTTGCTTTTGTGATGGGAGCATCTTTTGGCAAAATCGTGTCTTCCTTTGTAGATGGGATCGTAATGCCCATGGTTGGGATGTTAACTGGGGGCGTAGATTTTAACGATAAAAAATGGGTTTTGAAAGATGCGATTCCTGAAGTAAAAGATGCAGCCGGTAAAGTAGTTGAAAAAGCAATCTTGGAGGTTTCTGTAAAATATGGTTCATTTTTAACCAATTTAATCGATTTCATTATTGTGGCGTTTGCGGTTTTTATGGTTATCAAAGCCATTAATAAAATGAAGAAAAAAGAGGAAGCTGTACCTGCCGCACCTGCTGAGCCTTCCAGTACTGATAAGTTGCTGATTGAAATCAGAGATTCATTAAAAAAATAGGTTATTTCAAAAGATAGGAATGTCAGTTGGGCCAAATTATGGTTTGACTGGCATTTTGGTGGATAACTATTCCTCAATCGGCTTCGTTTTTAGGATTGATTCAGTTTCTTTGCAACTAAAGTATATCTCTTGGCAACTAGTAGTAATTATCAGATTAAGCTTGACCAATTTGAAGGTCCCTTCGACCTCTTGCTTTTCTTTATAGAAAGGGACGAGTTAGACATTTATAATATTCCTATAACCAAGATCATAAAAGACTTCCTTGATTATATTCATCAAGGAGAGAAATTGAATATTGAGCTTAGTAGTGAATTTATTTTATTTGTTTCTACATTAATGCGTATTAAAGCGCGCCTTTTATTGCCGCGCAAAGAAATTGATGCACAGGGGAATGAAATTGATCCGAGGCAAGAATTGATTGATAAAATTCTCGAATACAAACGATTCAAAGAAGCGGCAGTTGAGATGGCAGAAATGGAAGCTGTTCGTATGCTGATGGTAAAAAGAGGAAATCTAAATAGAGAGATTTCACAAATCGGAGAAGACGCATCAGAAGGAACTGAAATTCAAAACATCACTTTGTTCAAGCTGATGAAGGCATTTGAAAAAGTGATGCTGCGTGTTCAGGAAAGACAAAACAAACCCGTTCACACAGTTGTTCGTTACAATCATACCATGGAAGGTTGTAGAGACTATATGCTGGGTTTTGTGATGAAAGAAAAAACGGTAGCATTTGAAAAAATATTCGAACCAGCAGAAGATCGTATACACGCCATATTTTTATTCCTTTCTATTCTTGAACTTACCCAACAGAAATTTATGAAAATGGCTATTGGGGAAGGACGTAATAATTTTATTGTAGAATGGAATGAACACAGAGAAGCGGATCTGGAAGACGCAGGTTTAACGGATGAATTATTTGCTGCGAATAGGCCGGAGGAAAATTAAAAAGTAACCACCCCGTCATCGCTAAGCCGCTCGACTTCCCCTCCTATGCGCAAGCGCCAGGTGGGGTGCTGATGTCGGACTCGGCATACAGCTGGGGTGCTTGATGCACTAAGATAATGTTACTTAAAAAACTAAAGCTCCTTCTAATTAATTACAGTTACAGTTTCATTCATCAATTCTCTCACTGCAGTAGCAATCCCTTCTGCATCGTATGCACATTCTCTGTGTAATTCTTTAGGGCTTCCATGTTCTACAATTCTATCTGGGATTCCTAATATTTTTACGGTTGCTTTATAGTTGTATTTGTTCATGAATTCCAGTACCGCAGTACCAAATCCACCTACAACAGTTCCATCTTCTACAGTAACTATCTTATCGAATTTACTGAAAGCTTCATGCAATAAATCTTCATCAATAGGTTTTACAAATCGTAAATCATAATGTGCTGGATTGATTCCTTCGCTTCGCAACTCTCTGATAGCGGCTTGTGCAAAATTTCCTGGATGACCAAAGCTTAATATCGCTAAAGCATCACCATCTTTCAGTTTTCGGCCCTTGCCAATTGGCAATTCCTTGAATGCTGTTCTCCAATTTACCATTACACCTTCTCCTCTTGGAAAACGAATAACGAAAGGAACTTTTATATGATCTAATTGAGCGGTATACATCAGGTCGCGCATCTCTTCTTCATTCATTGGCGCACTAATGACCAAATTTGGAATACAACGCATAAATGAAATATCATAACATCCATGATGTGTTGGTCCGTCTTCACCTACAAGTCCAGCTCTGTCTAAACAAAATACTACAGGTAACTTTTGTATGGCTACATCATGTACCACCTGATCATAAGCACGTTGCAGGAAGGAAGAATAAATATTACAAAACACACGCATACCCTGTGTGGCCAATCCGGCACTAACGGTAACAGCGTGTTGCTCGCAAATGCCAACATCAAAAGCACGATGCGGCATTTTATCCATCATAAATTTCAATGAACTGCCACTTGGCATTGCTGGAGTGACCCCCATGATTTTGTCGTTCATTATTGCGAGTTCAATCATTGTATGACCAAATACATCCTGATATTTAGGAGGCTGTGGTACATCGGTTTTTTTCTTTACAATTTCACCAGTTAGTTTATCAAATAATCCTGGTGCATGCCATTTAGTTTGGTCTTTTTCTGCAAGTGCATATCCTTTTCCTTTTACGGTTACGATATGTAAAAGTTTAGGTCCTGGAATATTTTTTAAATCTTTTAATGTATCAACCAGATTGGTAATATTATGCCCATCAATCGGTCCGAAATAGCGTAGGTTTAAGGCTTCAAAAAGGTTACTGCTTTTTGAAACAATACCTTTCATATTTGCTTCTAATTTGCTAGCCATTTCTCTGCTGAAAGTTTTTCCAACAGGTAATTTACCCATCAAATTCCAGATTTCATCACGCATCTTATTGTACGTGGGTGAGGTAGAAATGTCGGTTAAATAACTTTTCAATGCACCTACATTGGGATCAATGCTCATACAATTGTCATTCAATATAATCAACACATCACTATCAGCAACGCCTGCATGATTCATGGCTTCAAAAGCCATACCTGCTGTCATGGAACCATCTCCGATTACGGCAATAGATTTTCTGTTTTCGCCTTTGTATTTTGCAGCCATTGCCATCCCAAGAGCTGCTGAAATTGAAGTAGAAGAATGGCCTACACCAAAAGTATCATAAGGGCTTTCAGCTCTTTTTGGAAATCCACTAATGCCATTATACTTTCTATTTGTGATGAATTGGTCTCGTCTTCCCGTTAAAATTTTATGTCCATATGCCTGATGACCAACATCCCAAACTAATTGATCAAAAGGAGTATTGTAAACGTAATGTAAGGCCACGCTTAATTCTACTACGCCAAGGCTCGCAGCAAAATGTCCGCCATGAACACTAACTACATCAATTATATATTGACGCAGCTCTGCACATATTTGATGTAATTGATCTCGGTTAAGTTTTTTAAGATCGTCAGGGCTATCTATTTTTTGTAAAAGTGAGCCTGCTAAAATCTCCATCTGCCTTTATTTTATATGTAAAAATAGGCAATTAACATTAAGCAATTGCCCTATATATAGAATATAAACAGAAGTGCAAACAGATGGTTCACCGAGAGTAACATATATTTCTGCCAAATAGAAGCTGATTTTACCTTTAATACAAAATAGCCTTAAATCGTTTGGGTTTCAGTTTATATTTGTCTTTACATGAGATTGAAATTTTCCGCATATTGGTGGTGCCAATTAGGTGGCTGGCTATTTTATAGCTTAACCTGGGTATTTTTTGCCTTTCTTTTTGAACAGAAGTATACTAGTATGTTCTTTTCCCGTCTGCTATTATACATGGCTTCTGGATTGTTATTTACGCATTTATTGCGATTCTTTATTTTAAAATATGACCTAAAACCTCCGCTTCACAAACAGAAATGGGCAAAACTTGCGGTGCTTATTTTACTGATTTGTGTAATTTATAACTTTACTAATAGTGAATTCGTTGAATGGTTTAAATTATATGATCCAACCAAGAAGGTCTCGGTTTTAAAGCGATTTTTGGGTAACGTTATTTTCGATTCCCCTTTGATTTTCATTTGGTCTTGCATCTATTTCATTTGGCATTATGTTGAACTAGGAAGAAAGACGGAAGTGCAAAAAGTTAAACTTGAATCTTTGGTTAAAGAGTTAGAACTTAAAACCATTAAATCACATATCAATCCTCATTTTATTTTTAATGCATTGAATAGTATCAGAGCATTGGTAGATGAAAATCCAGATAGAGCAAGAACTGCCATTACTGAGTTAAGTAATATTTTAAGAAGCAGTATGCAGACTGAAAAAATGGAGTTGGCTCCTTTAGAAAAAGAATTGAATATTGTAAAAGATTATTTAGCCTTAGAACATATTCGTTTTGAAGACAGATTAAAAATCGAATATGATATTGACGAAGATACGATGGATCAGCCTGTACCACCAATGATGCTTCAGACATTAGTGGAGAATGCAATTAAACATGGCATTAGTAAACAAAAAGAAGGTGGTGTTGTTAGAGTAATATCTGATTTCACTAATGAACATCACGAATTAATTGTTCAAAATTCAGGCCGATTAAATGTAGCTGCAGAAGATGTGATTGATGGATTTGGAATTAATAGTACCAGAAATAGGCTAAAGATATTATTTGGAACTAAAGCAAGTTTTGAAATTCGTGACATGAAAGATAAAGAAATGGTGGAAGCGATAGTAAAACTACCTTTGAAAGAAGTATATTAGATCACATTTGAATTGTAAACTATGGCAATTAGAGCAATCATTATTGACGACGAGCGACTAGCTCGAAATGAGTTAAAAAAATTATTACAGGATCATTCTGATATTGAAGTTATAGAAGAAGCGGCGAATGTAGATGACGGTATCGAAAAAATCGAAACCTTAAATCCTGATTTAATATTTCTTGACATTCAGATGCCCGGGAAAACTGGATTCGATTTATTGGCAGAAGTAGAAAAAGCACCGAGAGTGATTTTTACAACTGCATATGACGAATATGCCATCAAAGCCTTTGAAGTGAATGCTTTGGACTACCTCCTAAAACCAGTAGAGCCTAAGCGCTTAGCGGATGCCATTCAAAAACTACATTTAGAAATCAGTAAGGAAAATGCAGGATTGAACGGATTAAATCGCGGTCCTTTAACTGAATTTGATCAAGTATTTGTAAAGGATGGAGAACGTTGCTGGTTTGTGAAATTGGGAGAGATCCGATTATTTGAAAGTGTAGGCAATTACGCAAAAGTATTCTTTGGAACAAATAAACCATTAATATTAAAATCACTAAATGCATTAGAAGAAAGATTAGATGATCGTATGTTCTTCAGGGCAAATAGAAAACATATAATTAATCTTAGGTGGATTGATAAAATCGAACCTTATTTTAATGGCGGTTTATTGGTTGATTTGAAAGGCGGTGAAAAAATTGAAGTGAGTCGTAGACAAACAGTAAAGTTTAAAGAAATGATGAGCCTTTAAAAGTGAAAAGATAAGAGATAAGAATGATGAGTGAAGTGAATCTGCGCAAATCCGTATCATCTGTGTTCCATGCATTTCGTAAAAAAATAAATTTGATTGATAGGTGTATTTAATTGCGCCTATTTTTTTTAAAAGAACTCAAACTTTTGCATATGAAAAAAGTATTCTTAGCCATTTGCTTAATATCAGCCTCTTTTTTACAAGCACAGAATATAGATAAAATAATCAATGCTAAAGAAGTAGAAAGGATTGAAAAGACCTTGTCTGCCGATGATATGCAGGGTAGAAAAACTTTTTCAGCAGGCATAGAAAAAGCAGCCAATTTCATTGCAAATGAATTTAAACAAATTGGTCTTCAAACCTGGAACAACAGTGGAACTTTTCTTCAGGAATTCACCATGGTTAAACCTAAATTTATTAGCCTTTCCTGCAGTTTTGATAATATTCAGGTCGACACTAAAGATGTTATTGTAGTAACCTCAAAAGCTGATCTTTCTATCACTGAAGCAAGTGGTTTTGAAAGAGCAACAATTAATGCAGGCACCAATATTTTTTCGGAAGCTTCCAAATTAATCCAATCAGGCAAAAACTATTTGGTTTTAGTGGATACTTCTTTTGCTAAGAATTTCGGACGACTAACCGGCTTCAAGCGTCAGCTATTTAAATCAGAAAATTCTATCGTTTTTGTTTTAGCTACAAAGCAGCCAAAACAATTTGCTATCAATGCAACTCATGAAATCTCTGAGCAGAAACTCGCTAATGTAATTGGGGTAATACCTGGCAAAAGTAAAAAAAGGGAGTATGTGATTTTCTCTGGTCATTACGATCATTTAGGCATTGGTAAAGCCGTTAATAACGATTCAATTTATAATGGAGCTAATGATGATGCCGCAGGTACTACAGCAATGATGATGCTTGCAAAATATTTTCAAACAGAAAAAGATAACGAGCGCACATTAATATTTGTTGCATTTACCGCTGAAGAAATTGGGGGTTTCGGTGCGCAATATTGTTCGAGACAATTTAATGCCATTAATGTAAAAGCAATGTTTAATATTGAGATGATTGGCACGGAAAGCAAGTGGGGTAAAAACTCAGCTTATATCACTGGATATGAGAAAACTGATATGGGTAAAATTTTGCAAGAAAATTTAAAAGGAACAGCGTTTACATTTTATCCAGATCCATATACTGAGCAAAATTTATTTTATCGTTCAGATAATGCAACCCTTGCCAGACTAGGAGTTCCAGCACATACTATCTCTACCTCTAAAATGGATAGCGAGCCAAATTATCATAAAGTATCAGATGAGATTGGTACTTTAGATATGGAAAACATGTCAATGATTATAAAGGCTATCGCACTAAGTTCTAAAGGCATCGTAAGCGGAAAAGACACACCTTCTAGAGTGGATGTATCCGGACTTAAATAGCTGCTACTGGAACGCTATGAATGGCGGCACTTATCTCATTGATTAAGGTGGCGTCTTTTTCAATTGCGTTTCCTACAACAATAATATCGCCTCCAGCTTTGCAATTGAGATAGGCTTTTTCTGGTGTTGTGATACCTCCTCCAATTATTAAAGGGATATCTATATTGCGAGCTACTTTTTCAATCATGGGTTCTGAAATGGGGCGTTTAGCTCCACTACCCGCATCCATATAAATCAATTTCATTCCTAGCATTTCTCCAGCCATTGCCGTGCACATAGCGATATCATTTTTGTCGGCAGGAATTGGAGTGGCATTGGAGATATATGAAACGGTAGTGGGTGCTCCACCATCAACAACCATATAACCTGTTGGCATTATTTCTAAACCACTGTTTCTAACAAAAGGGGCGCTAATAACATGTTGTCCAATCAATAACTCTGGATTGCGTCCGGAAATCAAAGAAAGATATAAAAGGGCATCTGCATACTTGCTCACTTGAGAAGGCGATCCTGGAAAAAGTATTACAGGAATGTCGCAACTTGCTTTAATCTGCTGGATACATTGATCCAAATGACTAGAAATAACCAGACTTCCACCCACAAAGAAATAATCCACCCCCGAATTGATGGCTAAATGAACCACTTCATGAATTTTGTTCGAATCTACTTTGTCAGGGTCAATTAAAACAGCGAAAGATTTCTTTCCCTGTCTTTTTTTGTCCAAAAACTGACTATAGATAGATGGTTTCATAGCTATGCAGCAAATGCTGTGCTGCAAAAGTGCAAAAAAGTTTTTATTTAATGTCTTTAATTAAACAGATGTTTCTCTAAATCAAGCCTTTTTGGCGAAAAACAAGCAAAAGCGCATCCTTTTTCACCTAAATTATATTCAATATAAAATGTTTATCTATTTACAAAATATACTTGAATTCTGTGCTTTTTTTTCCACAAATTCTTTTCTACAACTGTGGACATTGCAGCAAAATCAACCCTGATTGGGGGTATGAGATTATCCACAATCCTTATCCACAATCTGTTGATATTTACCATCTTGCTTTCTGACTTGGGAAGAATATTTTCGTCTACCGCTTAACAATTCGTTAACGGCTTTACGTATATAACAACCCAATAAATATCCCTGAATATGGCTACGCGCACTAACAAAGGCTTACAATTCTCTCGTCTTTACACCAAAGATGGAATTACTCCATACGAAATGTTTGAATACGACTACCGTGATAGTGTTATCAAAAATCCAAATGGAGAGAAAGTATTTGAGATGAATAATGTAGAAGTTCCAAAACAATGGAGTCAAATTGCTACAGATATTCTGGCTCAAAAATATTTTCGTAAAGCAGGTGTGCCGCAAGCAGATGGTTCTTTGGGGAGAGAAACCAGTGTAAAGCAAGTAGCACATCGTATGGCAAACTGCTGGCGTGTTTGGGGTGAGCGGAATGGATATTTCGCTTCTGAAAAAGATGCACAGGTTTTTTATGATGAATTAGCTTATAGTATCCTGAATCAGGCTTGTGTACCTAATTCACCTCAATGGTTCAATACTGGACTTCACGAGAGTTATGGTATTACTGGCAAGCCGCAAGGGCATTTTTATGTGGATGGGAAAGATGGGCAACTAAAAAAATCTGCTAATGCATATGAGCGTCCTCAACCACACGCATGTTTCATTTTAAGTGTTTCTGACGATTTAGTAAATGATGGTGGGATTATGGACCTTTGGGTTCGCGAGGCTCGTATTTTCAAATATGGTTCAGGTGTAGGAACAAATTTTTCTCAAATTCGTGGTGGTGGTGAAAAGTTAAGTGGTGGTGGAACTTCTAGTGGATTGATGAGCTTCTTGAAAATTGGCGATCGCGCAGCCGCAGCTATCAAAAGTGGTGGTACTACTCGTCGTGCAGCTAAAATGGTTTGCCTTGATTTAGATCATCCAGAAATTATGGAATTCATCAACTGGAAAGTTGGGGAAGAGAAAAAAGTAGCCGCATTGGTTGCAGCAGGATATGATAACAGCTATGAAGGCGAAGCTTACATGACTGTGGCTGGACAAAACAGTAATAACTCAATTAGAATTCCAAACGAATTCTTTAAAATATTAGAAGAGGGTGGTGATTGGGAATTGAAAGCACGTACCGACGGACGCGTGATGCAAAAAATTCCTGCAAAAGATGTTTGGGATCAAATTGCTTATGCTGCCTGGAGTTGCGCTGATCCTGGAACCCAATATGACACAACAATCAACGAATGGCATACCTGCCCTCAAGGTGGACGCATCAATGCATCTAATCCTTGTTCAGAGTATATGTTCTTAGATAATACAGCTTGTAATTTGGCTTCAGCTAACTTGATGAAATTCTTTAATCCTGCTGATAACTCATTCGATGTAAAAGGATTTGAATATACTTGTCGACTCTGGACAACTGTGCTAGAAATCTCTGTATTAATGGCGCAGTTTCCTTCTAAAGAAGTGGCTGAATTAAGCTACGAATATCGTACACTTGGTCTTGGTTTTGCAAACCTTGGTTCAATGTTGATGGTAAGTGGTATTCCATACGATAGCGAAGAAGCTCGTGGTATTGCAGGAGCAATTACGGCTATCATGACAGGGATCTCTTACAAAACATCTGCAGAAATGGCTAGCTTCTTGGGTGCATTCCCTCGCTATGAAGAAAACAAAGCAGACATGTTACGAGTAATGCGCAACCACCGTGCTGCTGCTTATGATGCTAATGATGCTTATGAAGGATTAAGTGTAAAACCAATTGGTATCAATGCTAAATATTGTCCAGATTATTTATTGACTGCTGCTACAAAAGCTTGGGATGATGCAGTTCAATTGGGCGAAAAATATGGTTATAGAAATGCACAAACAACTGTAATCGCTCCAACTGGAACCATAGGTCTAGTAATGGATTGCGATACAACTGGTGTTGAACCAGATTTTGCTTTGGTGAAATTTAAAAAATTATCTGGTGGTGGTTATTTTAAAATTATCAACCAATCTGTTCCTGCCGCTTTAAAGAATTTAGGATATACTGCAGCTGAATCATTAGCGATTGAACAATTTGCTGTTGGTGCAGCAAGCTTTGAGAAAGCTCCTTTCATCAACAATAAAACTTTAGCTGAAAAAGGATTCACTCCAGCTGAAATTGAAAAATTAAACGGCGCAGCTCGTTCTGCATTTGAGATCGCATTTATTTTTAATCGCTTTACTTTGGGCGATGCATGTATGCAACGTCTTGGATTTACAGAAGAAGAATATATCGATTGGAGCTTTAATTTATTAGAAGCAATAGGATTTACAGAGGATGAAATTTTAGCAGCTAACGATTACGTATGCGGAACAATGACCATTGAAGGCGCCCCTTTATTAAAACCAGAACACTTATCTGTGTTTGATTGCGCAAACAAGTGCGGTAAAAAAGGAGAAAGATATATTCATACTCATGGTCATATCAAAATGATGGCTGCTTGTCAACCATTTCTGAGTGGTGCCATTTCTAAAACTATCAATCTTCCAAACGAAGCAAAAGTAGAAGAGATTGCTGATTGCTATTTATTGAGCTGGAGCTTGGGATTAAAAGCAAATGCTTTATATCGCGATGGTTCTAAATTGAGTCAGCCTTTGAGCACGAAGTCAGACAAAAAGAAAAAAGTAGAAGATGCTGCTACTGAAGAAATTCCTGAAGAAGTTGGTGTAAATGCTGATAGCAATATTGTAGATCTTGGTAAGTTAACTGTAGATGAATTATTGGAAGAAGTAACCAAGCGTATGCAAGCTTCTTCTGATACAAAATTGAAACGTGAACTTTCAAAAATTGTAGAAAGAAAAACATTACCTGCAAAACGCAGAGGCTTTAATCAGAAAGCAAAAATTAATGGTCAGACTATATTTTTAAGAACTGGTGAATACCAGGATGGAACTTTGGGAGAGATTTTCATTGATTTGGCTAAAGAAGGTTCTACCCTCCGTAGCTTGATGAACTGTTTCGCCATTTCTATTTCGGTAGGGCTTCAATATGGGGTGCCTTTAGAAGAATTTGTTGACAAATTCGTGTTCACTAAGTTTGAACCTTCAGGAATGGTTGATCATCCGAATATCAAAACTACCACCTCATTAGTTGACTTTGTATTCCGCGCACTCGCTTACGAATATTTAGGCAGAACAGATTTAGTTCATGTGTTAGACAAACCTACAGTAGGCAATACTGGGGAAGAGGAGGGAGAAGCCATTTTTTTGGGAAAGCCTGAATTGAGCAGTATACGTGTAACCGCACCGTCTGTTAGTACTACTGCTCCAATGGCAAAAACTGAGAAAGTAGCCGTAAAAGCAACATATGGTTTGGATGCAGTTAATGCAGCTGCAAAAAGTATGCAGAGCGATGCGCCATCTTGTAATACTTGTGGACATATCACAATTCGTAGTGGTACTTGTTACAAATGTTTGAATTGTGGAAATAGCATGGGATGTAGCTAAGTGAAGAGACAAGAGATTAGAGTGACGAGATAGGAAGTGCTAGTTAGTAAAGTAACATTGGGTTTTAGACAGCAATGTCTTTGCCATAGATTTTAAACCGTACCTGGTTTCGAACCGCCCCAAATTTGGGGCGGTTTTTATTTGTACAATGTTAAAAAAAAATCCCTTCCATCTCATCTAATTGATTGGTGCGAGCGCAGCGATGCAGGGCGTAGATGCTCGATTTTTATTCATCAATCACATTTCATTTTTTACTGTATTCTTCTTACATTCATCTTTCTAAACTAAAATTCAACTAAGCTATATGGGAGATCTACAGATCAAAAAACAGCCAAAGAAATATGATGCTGTTATTGTTGGTTCTGGTGCTGGCGGCGGTATGGCCGCTTACACTTTATCAAAAGCTGGACTTAAAGTATGTTTGATAGAGGCGGGTCCGAGTTATGATCCTGCCATCAATTCATCTCAATTAAAAAATCCATGGGAGTCGCCGAGAAGAGGTGCGAGCACTAAGTTTCGTCCATTCGGAGATTTCGACGGCTGCTATTGGGGCTGGGAAATTGATGGGGAGCCTTATACAATGAAAGAGGGATCCGATAAATGGGATTGGTGGCGTGCGCGTATGGTTGGTGGAAGAACTAATCACTGGGGTAGAATTTCTCTACGCTTTGGTCCAAAAGATTTCAAAAGAAAAAGCATCGATGGTTTAGGCGATGATTGGCCCATCAGCTATGATGATGTAAAACCATATTATGATAAGATCGATAAATTAATTGGGGTATTCGGTTCTGTAGAAGGATTGCCCAATGATCCTGATGGAATTTTCTTGCCAGCACCAAAACCTCGCTTGCATGAATTGATGATCAAAAAATCTGCTACTGGAATTAATATTCCGGTAATTCCTTCTCGTTTGTCCATTCTTACCAAAAAAATTAATGAAGAAAGAGGAGCTTGCTTTTTCTGTGCTCAGTGTGGCAGAAGTTGTAAAGTTTATGGTGATTTTTCATCCTCCTCTGTATTAATTAAACCCGCTATCATGACGGGTAATATCGATGTCATTACTAATGCAATGGCTCGTGAAGTATTAACCAACGCAGAAGGATTGGCAACTGGAGTTTCATTTATCGATAAAACAGATAATCAAGAATATCAAGTATTTGGTAAAGTAGTAATACTTGCTGCTAGTACCTGTGAAACGGCTCGTTTATTGCTAAATTCAAAATCACAACGCCATCCAAATGGTTTGGCAAATGATAGTAATGTAGTAGGTAAATACTTACACGATTCTACTGGAGCGGCGATGGGCGGTGTACTTCCAGAACTATTTGGTCGTAAGCGTTACAATGAAGATGGAGTAGGAGGTATGCACGTATATACACCTTGGTGGTTAGACAATAAAAAATTAGATTTCCCTCGTGGGTACCATATTGAATATTGGGGTGGTATGGGCCAGCCAGCTTATGGATTTGGGATGGGTATTGAATCACAAAATGGAAAGTTCCAAGTTAATGGGAAAACTAAAGAAGCCGGTGGATATGGTGCTTCTTTAAAAGAAGATCAACGCTTTTTCTATGGTGCAGGTGTTGGTATGGCAGGACGTGGAGAAGCTGTTCCGAATATCAATAACTACTGCGAAATTGATCCTAAAGTGGTTGATAAATATGGTATCCCTGTATTGCGTTTTCATACTAATCACTCCGATTATGAAATCAAGCAAGCAAAACATATGAAAGAAACTTTCAAAGAAATCATGCACAATATGGGCGCGATTATTACTTGGGGAGCCGAAGACAATGAGAAGAATAAATGGGGATTAAGTAACCCAGGAAATATTATTCACGAAGCTGGTACCGTTAGAATGGGAGATGATCGCAAAACATCTGCACTTAATAAATGGAGTCAGGCACATGATTGCAAAACTTTGTTTTGTGTTGATGGAAGTCAGTTTACTTCACAAGCCGACAAAAACATCACTTGGACCATTCTTGCATTGTCAATGCGTGCATCGGAATACATCATCGATGAATTAAAAAAACAAAATTTATAATATCCTATTAAGGATGTAAAATTATTATTATGGACAGAAGGAAATCGATCAAAGCACTGCTTGTTGGCTCAATGGCCACAGGTGTATTGGTAGAAGCATGTAAGCCCAGCGAGAAAAAAGCAATTGCCGAATCAGCAACTGCTACTTTAGATGCCGACAGAATGGTGGAAGAAAAAGACGCTATGAAAAAACTCAATGCGCAAGACAAATTTTTCACCCCTGCTGAAATGGCCACTATCACTTTGTTAGGTGATATCATCATACCAAAAGACGCCGTGAGCGGTAGTGCTTCAGATGCAAAAGTGCCAGACTTTATTGAATTCATCGTAAAAGATATGCCAGAGCATCAAACACCATTGCGTGGTGGATTGCGTTGGTTGGATTTACAGTGTTTACAAAGATTTGAAAAAACATTTACAGGCTCTACGCATGAACAACAGATTGAAATAATTGAAATGATTGCCTATCCTAAAAAAGCAAAACCAGAAATGGCTCAAGGAGTAAGCTTCTTTAATTTAATGCGTGATTTGGTTTCAACTGGTTTTTATACTTCTGAGATTGGCGTAAAAGATATCGGCTATATGGGTAATGTTCCCAATCAATGGAATGGAGTACCGGACGATGTATTGAAACAATACAAAATGGCATATTCAGAAAGAGAACTAAAAGAATGTGTGAAATTTGATTAGTGCCAAACGATTAACATTTTCCTTATCAAGGATATTTTAGTGAGAAGTGAGGAGTGAGGAGTGAGAAATGAAAAGAACTTAGCATTTTAGAAAGGTATAAGCATAAAAAAGTGTGAAAAAGGGGTAACCCGCTTTCACACTTTTTATTTT
>CAIJZG010000245.1 GCA_903825065.1 uncultured Bacteroidota bacterium | reverse complement strand
CAAGAACATTACTTATTAAATGGGGAACAAGAAACCCATAGTTATTATGGCTCTTTTAATAGGGTTGCATTTAACGTAGGATATCATAATGAACATCATGATTTTCCATCGGTACCATGGAATAAATTACCACAAATACGAAAAAGTGCTTCAACATTTTATGATACACTCCAATATCATACTTCGTGGAACAAACTATTTGTTCAATTTTTATTTGATAAAGAAATTTCGCTTTATTCTAGGATCATTCGAACTAATCGTGGCAAACTGCCTTTGAGTGATGAATCAAAACCAGATTCTGAGCTTTGATAAAAGCGATACATATTTATGAAAGGCTAACGTTTGTTAGGGCTTTAATTTATCTTTGAGTCTACTTAGAAATTATGACTAGTAAAACTGTATATATTGTTTCAGCTGTTCGTACACCAACGGGTAGTTTTGGTGGAAGTTTAAAAGATTTTACAGCCACACAATTAGGTGCTATTGCTATTAAAGCAGCAGTAGAACGCGCTGGTATAGAGCCTATTCATGTGCAAGAAGTAATCATGGGTTGTGTAATACAAGCAAATCTTGGACAGGCTCCTGCACGTCAGGCATCGAAATTTGCCGGACTTCCAGATAGTGTAATTTGTACCACAATCAATAAAGTTTGCGCAAGTGGTATGAAAGCAATTATGCAAGGTGCACAATCAATTTTATTAGGCGATGCAGATGTGATTGTTGCAGGTGGTATGGAAAGTATGAGCAACGTGCCTTATTATAATCCGAATATGCGATGGGGAAATAAATATGGAAATGTTTCACTGATTGATGGCTTGACTAAGGATGGATTAACAGATGTATATCATAATTATGCTATGGGGAATTCTGCTGAGTTATGTGCTAAAGAATATAATATCAGTAGGGAAGAGCAAGATGCATTTGCCATTCAAAGTTATCAAAGAAGTCAGGCTGCCTGGAACAAAGGATCTTTTGATGCAGAAGTTGTTCCGGTATCCATACCACAAAGAAAAGGCGATCCTATTTTATTCAATAAAGATGAAGAAGCCTTCAATGTAAAATTTGATAAGATCCCAGAATTGAAACCTGCATTTATTAAAGATGGAACAGTAACCGCTGCTAATGCATCTACTATGAATGATGGCGCAGCTGCATTGGTTTTGATGAGTAAAGAAAAAGCAGATGCAATGGGCTTAAAACCATTAGCTATTATTCGTAGTTATGCTGATGCCGAACAAGCGCCTGAGTGGTTTACAACAACACCATCTTTAGCGGTACCTAAAGCTGTTCAAAAAGCAGGGTTGCAAATGAGTGATATTGATTTTATAGAATTGAATGAAGCTTTTTCTGTGGTTGGCATTATCAATACACAAAAAATGAAATTAGATCCTGCTAAAGTTAATGTGCATGGTGGTGCTGTTTCAATTGGGCATGCTCTAGGATGCAGTGGCGCAAGAATTGTAGTTACTTTAATTCATGTTTTAAAACAAAATGCAGGAAAGATAGGTGCAGCAGGTATTTGCAATGGTGGTGGTGGGGCTAGTGCAATGGTGATTGAACTTCCATAATAATTATTTTTAAAAAACGATGTCAGATATTATAATTGTTAGGGCCGAAGAAAAAGATGCAGAATTAATTGCTATCATTAGTAGGGAAACTTTTTATGATACATATGCAGCATTAAATACGGCAGCTAATATGTCTAAATTTTTAACATTGCAGTTTTCCAAATCGATGTTGATGAAGGAAGTAAGTGCAGTAGACAATTACTTTTTCTTAGCGTATAAAAATGGAGAAGTAGCAGGCTATGTAAAATTAAAAGAATCTATTCATCCTCAATTAAAAGGAGAAAAAGCGATAGAAATTTCAAGAATATATGTTTGCAAACCTTTTATTGGAAAGGGTATAGGTAAGGCTTTATTACAAGCGGCAATTGATTTTGCAAAAGAACAATTAAATGATTGGATTTGGTTAATTGCATGGAAAGAAAATAAAAGAGCCATAGACTTTTATCAAAAAAACGGATTTGAGATTATTGCAGAAAGTACTTTTGTTTTAGGCGATGATCTTCAATTCGATTGGGTATTAAAAAGAAGTATTTCTTAAACACGTCTTTTTAAAAATTTTAATCATCTTTCAATTTATCTTACTGCTAAAGCTATACCAACTCCAACCGTATTGTAATTAGCGAAAGTGTAGTCGGCATAGACTTTTAGAATAGTCAAATTCAATCGAACTCCCCAAGTATTGGTAATGCCATTGCTTTTATAGTTAAGAGCTATAGGGTCTTTCTTCGTTACGGTAGTTTGGTTATTATTTGGAGCTGGTAATCCGGTATTATAAGTAATTGTATAATCTCCATTCAAATTGATAGCTGATGTTCCTGAAGAATATCCAACTGCCGTATATAATTCTAATAAGGAGAATTTTACGGTTGCAATACCTTGTAATGTAAAAGCTGATATATTATAGCCGGCTGATGAATTAGTACTTTGTACAGAAGAACCATTATTTAAATTTGGTTTGAAGCTGGCGTCAATTTTACTATATCCAACTAAAGCAGAAAGGTGTAAGAATGGAACCTTTTTAATAAAAGGAAGGTAGTTAGAAAATTCATGTTGAACAGCTAATCCAAATACACCAATTTCTACATTTCCACCTGCACCAGATTTAGGGAAATAGCGTAATTTAAAATCAGTATGTTTCAGTAATCCGATACCTATTTGAACAACTGGAAGTGGAGTTGATATGGGTAAAAAAGATAAATTCTTTTTTAAGTCATCCCCAATTCCTTTTGGTGCTGTAAAACTAGTAGATGCGGCTTGGCCATTAACAGTACTATTTACATTGATCATTTGAGAACTTGTGCCACCCATCATGGTAGGTAATGATGCAGAACTTCCAATATCATTTAATTTCATGGTGGAATAATCTGCATTATTAAAAGTGAAATTCTGTTTTTCGGTTGGAATAATAGCGAACTGTCCGTTTATGGAAATATCAAATCCCAAAAATTTATGAGTTCTGGCAGTAGAAAACCAACCTTTGGATAGATTATTGATTTCTCCTTCCGCAAAGGGCCTCATATATTCTGTTGCGTATTTATTAGCGTCGGCTAATGAGCCTGCAATAATTTGACTAATATCTTGTGCTTTTGAATGATTAATAGCAAAAACAAACAGCAAAATGAAAAAAGACTTTCTCATAAATAAGTTATTGAAAGACAAAGGTAAAAAAAGGAAGCTGATTATTTTTTAATAGTTTGCGAAGAAAAAGTAAATGGTCCATACTTGTGTTGCTTTTCTGAAATACTATCAGCATATGGGCCAATCGGACAATCCAATGGTTTTTTTGAAATATTAGGCCAGTCTCGGGATTGATCTTTATGGGGTCGAGGTTGTGAGTTTACAAATGCCGCAATATCCCATGCAGATTCATTGCTGAGAGTTGGATGATGATAATTAATTGGATTGGGCATATTGTTTTTAATAAAGCCCGCAAATCTTGATATGCGGAAAATCCCTGCTGCATCATTATAACTTTGATTGCCCCAGAGTGGCGGATACAGAAAACTGGTATGATCTAAACCAATTTGTCCATCTCCATTTATGCCGTGGCATTTTGCACAATTTGAAATATATAATTGATGCCCTTTCATAGGATCAGCAGCCCTTGAAAGAAAGGGAAGATCTTCAATTCCGCTCCCTTTTGGTTTTTGTCCTTTTGGAACTTCTTTGCCCAACCATTTAATATAGGCAACAATGGATCTCATTTCTTTGCTGGTACTATCAATAGATTGACCATTTAAACTTCTCTGTAAACAATCGTTCACACGCATTTCTATCGACTCTAGTTTACCACTTCGGGCTCTAAGTTTAGGGTATTGTGAGGCCACAGCACCAAAATTATTGCCCCAGGGTTTAGTGCCAGCTTCGAGATGACAATTCTGACAATTCATCCCATTGCTAATTGCCGCAACAGAGCCATAGGGCCCTAAATATTTGGAAGTATGGCTAATTAATTCATACCCATATCTAATTAGTATTCCGGAACTATCAACTGGAATTTGAAAAGGACCAGCACCGGTCCAACAGTTAGCAGAATCAATCACTGTAGCTTGCAGTATTGGCTCAACCTTGCTTTTTCTACAAAGAGAAAATATTAAAATGGTGCTAATCAAAACATAAGTAAGAAGCTTCCAATACTTCATGAAATTTAGTGTGGAATTTTATTGCGAACCAGTCCGTAAACCCAGGTTCCTGCAATCGCACTCAATAAAGTTACAATTGTAACAGTAATTCCTGTACCAATTTGTGCAAATAATGGTCCAGGACATGCCCCGGTAATGGCCCAGCCTAATCCAAATAAAAGACCACCATAAACTTGCCCTATATTAAAAGTCTTTACTTCAAAATGAATGGGTTCGCCATAAATTGTTTTGATCTTGAATTTCTTAATCAAAAAAACAGAGATGGCTCCAACAACTACCGCAGACCCAATGACCCCATACATATGAAAACTTTGTAGTCGGAACATTTCTTGAATACGAAACCAGGATATGATTTCTGCTTTTACAAAAACAATTCCAAAAAGAATTCCAACTATTAAATATTTTAAATTGTACCAATAGGGGTGAACTAATTCGCTCTCATTTAAACAAGTAGCATCTAAGGAACGTAATTCGAAATCGTTTTCGGGTATATTGGTTGACATAAATTATCGGAGTATAATTGGTAAAATAAGGTTTGCCATAATAAAACCACCAGCCATAAAACAAATGGTTGCTACTAAAGATGGCCATTGAAGATTGCTTAAACCAGTAATGGAATGGCCAGAAGTACAGCCGCCTGCATATCTGGTTCCAAAACCAACAAGGAATCCTCCGAATACCATGAGTAGCCATCCTTTTATGTGCAAAAGACTCTCCCAGTTGAAGATTTCGGTAGGTATTAATTTACTATAATCTGAAATGCCATACCCTTTTAATTCTGAAACTAAAGCTGAATTAACTTGAATGGGTTGAGGATTTGCTAGCAACTGTGCAGCGATTAAGCCGCCTAAAAAGATACCGCCAACAAAAAAGAGATTCCAGATTTCTTTTTTCCAATCATATTTGAAATAATGAATGTTTGCTGGAAAACATGCTGCACAGATATGGCGCAAGGAACTTGAAATGCCAAATCGTTTATTGCCAATTAATAATAAAGCCGGAACTGTTAATCCAATTAAGGGGCCGGCTACATACCATGGCCAGGGCTGTTTTATCCAATCAATCATTTCAATACAATTTAGTCTACGAAATTAGTAGAAAAAAAGTAAATTGCAAACCCTTACTGTGCCTGAATTATCCAGAATTTATAATTGAGTATTTTGCTGACTAAATTCTGAAATAGCAAACTTTCCAGAAGCTTTTAACTCATTGAATCCTGCATTACAATTAATGAGATTTTGATAACCTCTTGCCCGTAAAATGGAAGTAAAGATCATGGAGCGGTAGCCTCCCGCACAATGCATATAATAGGTTTTATTTGGATCGAAAATTTGTTTGTTCTCATCAATAAAATCAAGTGGACTATTGGTTACCCCAAGAATATGTTCTGTATCAAATTCACTTTTTTTACGAACATCTATAATTTGTTGCGGATCTATTTGCCGGAAAATTTCAGCCAATTGATTAGCGTCTATTGATTGGATAAAATCAAATTCTTTTTTAGCCTGCTTCCAGGCTTCGAAACCACCTTTTAAATATCCTAATGTATGATCAAAACCAACTCTTGCTAATCGGGTAATAACTTCAACTTCTCTACCTTCTTCAGTTACTAAAAGAATAGGTTGTGATACATTTTTAATCAATGCACCAACCCATACTGCAAAACTTCCGTCAATACCTATATTAATCGAATTAGGTATGAAGGCTTTTCCAAAATCTATAGACTTTCTGGTATCAATAATGATTGCTTCAGTTTCATCAGATGCCGCTTCAAAAGCGTTAGCGCTAAAAGCTTTGTAACCTCTTTCAATGATGGTATGGATACTTTCATATCCCTGCTTATTCATTTGTACATTATATGGAAAATATCCCGGGGGAGAGATGAGTCCTTGCGTAACTTCTTTAACAAATTCAAACTTACTCATATCCGCTCTCATGGCGTAATTAGTAGCTTTCTGATGTCCTAAAGTATCAATTGTTTCTGCGCTTAATTTTTTTCCACAAGCACTGCCTGCTCCGTGCGCAGGATATACCACAATCTCATCTGATAGAGGTAATATTTTTGTACGAATAGAATCGAAAAGCAAACCTGCTAATTCTTCTAGTGTTTGATTCGCTGCTTTTTGTGCAAGGTCTGGCCGACCCACATCGCCTATAAAAATGGTATCTCCCGAAAAAAGGGCTCGAGGTATTCCTAATTCATCATACATTAAATAACAGCAACTTTCCAGGGTATGACCGGGTGTATGTAATAATTCGAAAATTAATTTGCCGACCTTAAATCGCTCACCATCTAAGGCTACTTTTGCATTAAAATTAGGAGCAGCAGTTGGTCCAAAAACAATTGTGGCGCCTGTGGCATTTGCTAAATCCATATGCCCGGAAACAAAGTCAGCATGAAAATGAGTTTCGAACACATATTTGATCTTAGCATTATTTCTTTTTGCTTTTGCAAGATAATTATCAATATCACGAAGGGGATCAATTACTACTGCCTCACCTTCACTTTCAATATAGTAAGCACCTTGTGCTAAACAGCCTGTATAAATTTGTTCTATTTGCATGGGAATTTTTTCCCGGTAAAATTGGACTATCGGTTTAATGCGTGCAATGACATTTGTCAGCTCTTTACTTAATGAATAGCTCGTGAAGGATGATATAAATACCAGCTACCAGCACAAAAACACCAAAGCCTTTCTTTAGTTTTTCTCCCGATAATTTTAATCCAATGGCATTGCCTATAAATGTACCTAGCACTGCATTTATAGTAATAATTAAAAGTAGTTTCCAATGAATATCATATTGTGACAGATCACTGATAAATCCAAACAGTGCATTCAAGGCAATAATTAATAGAGAACTGCCAATGGCTTTTTTCATTGGTAAATGAAAAGAAAAAATGAGGACTGGGATAATTAAAAATCCCCCTCCTGCACCCAATAGTCCAGTTAGTAAACCAATTTGGATTCCTCTTAATATGGCATATCCCAGTGGCATGTTAGTAGATTTATTAGCATCTACCGGAGCAGATTTAAAAATCATTTTGTAAGAAGCCATTATCATCACTAATGCTAATAATAACATTGTCAATAAGGAGCGGGTTACTTCAAAATTAATAATACTAAAAAGTTGTTCAGGAATGATTGGAATCAACCACATACGTATAAGAACCACTGTAATAATCGAGCTAATACCAAAGTAAAGAACTGCCTTAAAATGGATGTTTCCATTTCTATAACTATTAAATGCACCTACTAAACTGCTGATACCAACAATAAATAAGGAATAACCTGTAGCGATGGTAGGTTGTATATGAAAAAGGTAGACTAATAATGGGATAGT
>CAIJZG010000244.1 GCA_903825065.1 uncultured Bacteroidota bacterium | reverse complement strand
TCTCCTACCCTTCATCCCACCAGTTTCCATAATTGTGGTATACGACAATTGTTGGGGGAAAGATTCTGCGAAATCTAATAATGCAAATGTTACCCCAATCAATAAAGTCTTCTGCTTATTCGCTTCTAAATTTTGTAAAGTATTAGAAAGTTTCTCATGGTCATATAAATAAAACCCGCTCTCACTATGTTTACTATCCCGAATCAATTCATCTACCATTAGCACTAAAGAAGAATGCTGCCTTTCTAAATAGGCAGGTAACAATCCTATGATGCACCAATCAAGGGCTTTCCCATAAAACAATTCAAACGCATTATTGAAACTCTTTCGATACAAGTCCATATCTCTCACCCAATGTCTACTATTCGTCGTTTGCGTGGTACCACTACTCTCAAAAAAATTGGTGAGCTTAAAGGAACCAGTTTGAATAGTTTGAGTTTTAAAAAAGCCCACAGGCAACGCTGGAATCTGTTCGATAGTCTTAATTTCACTTGGATCACTAATAGTTAAATCGCACCATTTTCTGTAAACAGGGTTCTGTTGGTACTGCCAATTGAATAATTGTAAAGCCTGAAACTCGAAATCGGCAGGTAAAACAGAGAAAATATTGTTAACATCGAATGTTTGCACTAGTAGGTATTGTAATGTTTTGACTAAATTTGAACTGAAAGTAAAAAGAATGAGGACAAAATTAGGGTTAGTTCTGGCAATTTCGTTGGTTATCAGTGCTTGTAGCAAAGATTCTTATAACACCAAACCAAATCTCACATTCACTTCTGTGAACAATACTGCCTTTGGTAATGGTAATGATATTATTTTTAGTATCACTTTTACAGACAAAGAAGGCGATCTACAAGATAGTGTCTGGATTCAAAAAATTTCAAGAACTAATGGTTGTACTAATTTTTTCGACCGTGCAAAAATACCCACTTTTACTGCAACCCCAAATCTAAAAGGTGTTCTTGAAATTGGTTATAGTGTAGGTACCAATTCGAGTTCATTATATCCCATTTTACCAGCCTGTCCTGCAAACAAAAACGATACTTGTTATTTTAAATTTTGGGCCCGCGATTTGGCTAAGAACGTGAGTGATACTGTAATTTCGCCCGACATCATCATTTTCAAATAAGCTGCTTGACCAGATTTGCCCGAAGCTATTTTTTTAGCAACTACTTTTATGGCACTTGTGTGTTGGCACTTTCCATAGAAACAAATTTTCAATTAGGTGTTGCATTGAACCCACCACTCTATTATCTTTTTTTATTCGCAACATCGGTTTGGTATTATACAAAATCATACAGTTCTGAATCCAGTTTTAATCTGCCAAATGAACGCGCTTACTGGTATAAAACTCATAAAAAACAAGTACAATATTCACAAGCAATTTTATTTATCACGGCTATTCTTGCAGGTAGTATTTTGTTTTTTCAATATTGGACCTTTATCTCGAATTTAAGATTCTTTGATTGGTTCTTATTATTGACATTCCCTTTAACAGCTTTATTATATTACGAAAGTATATCACCAAAAAACCCTACTCATAACCTCAGAAGTATCGGCTGGCTAAAACCCTTTGTGATTAGTTTTGTTTGGTCAGGAGTAGTTAGTATCTATCCCCTCATTTTTATGCGCCTAGAAAATGGAAATCAATTAGATCTTGATTCAATGGTGGGTTGGTTCTTTCTTAAGAACTTTATTTTCATTTCCATATTATGCATTTTATTCGATATCAAGGATTATGCAGCTGACCATAATAATCAATTAAAAACCTTTGTTGTTCGTTTAGGCCTGCGTAAGACCCTTTACTTCATTATATTTCCAATGGCTTTAACCGGCTTTTTTAGTTTTTTACTTTTTACTTTACATCATCATTTCCCCATCATAAGAATCCTGATTAACAGTATCCCCTTTATTTTGTTGATAATTGTAACATGGTCAATGCAACGTCGTAAAAGCATTCTCTACTATCTTGCAGTTATTGACGGACTTATGTTAATCAAAGCTGCCTGTGGAATCACCGGTGTATTACTTTTTAAATAAATTATCATGGCAAAGACTAAAAAAGACAAAAAAGAAAACAAATCAGTAGTTACTGAAAAATCGATGGGTTTTCTGAAAAACTATATCAATAACCCGTCGCCGGTTGGTTTTGAAACTAGCGGACAAAAACTATGGTTAGAATATATCAAACCTTATACCGATAGTTTTTATACAGACCCCTATGGTACTGCTGTTGCAATCATCAATCCAGAAGCGACTTTTAAAGTTGTTATTGAAGCTCATGCTGATGAGATCAGCTGGTTTGTAAATTATATTAATGAGCAGGGACAAATTTATTTGAAAAGAAATGGTGGGGTTGATCATCAAATTGCTCCCTCCATGCGTGTTTTTATCCATGGAAAAAAAGGACCTGTAAAAGCGGTATTCGGATGGCCAGCTATCCACACACGCCATGGAGGTACCGATAGTAAAGAACCTTCTCCAAAAGTAGAAAATCTCACTTTAGATTGTGGTGCAAGCAATAAAAAACAAGTGGAGGAATTGGGTATTCATATTGGCGCTGTAGTTACTTATGCTGATGGATATGATGAACTAGCAAATGATTTTTTAATCGGACGTGCATTTGATAACCGTGTTGGAGGATTTATGATTGCTGAAGTTGCACGTTTATTAAAAGAGAATGGGAAGAAATTACCTTTTGGTTTATATATTGTAAATGCTGTTCAGGAAGAAATTGGATTACGTGGAGCAGAAATGATCGCACGTAGAATTAAACCTGATATAGCAATTATTACAGATGTTACACATGATACTAGCACCCCAATGATCAACAAAGCCATTGAAGGTGATATTCAATGTGGCAAAGGCCCTTCATTAGCTTACGCTCCTGCTATCCATAATAAATTATTGCAATTGGTGCAGGATGTAGCTGAGAAAAAATCAATCCCAGTTCAACTGCGAGCACTGAGTAGAAGTACTGGCACTGATACTGATAGCTTTGCCTATGCGAATGACGGTTGTCCTTCTGTATTAATATCCATACCACTGCGTTATATGCATACCACGGTAGAAATGATTCACAAAAAGGATATTGAAGACACTATCAAACTAATGTATGAGACCCTATTAAC
>CAIJZG010000243.1 GCA_903825065.1 uncultured Bacteroidota bacterium | reverse complement strand
TATTTGGCTTTATTGTCTACCTGGAAAATGCCAAATGTGTTATTGTCTTCGTCTACGAAATAACCTTGCCAGCAACGATAAGGAATTGGGAATTTGGCGATTACAATTTTTCCTTTATTTGCAATAATTTTTTCTGCCATTTTATCGAAATCACTTACTTGTATGGAACAAGTAAATGCGTTGGTACCGCAATCTTGAGGAGGAAGATTCGAGGGTCTTTTTAATAGACCACCATGCATATTTCGAGTTTCAATTCTATAATATACATTAGGTGCCTGAGGTTCTAGTGAAAAATTCCATCCAAATACATTGTGATAAAAGTTGATCTCTCTTTCTGGATTAGAAGACTGAATTTCGAAATAGCCTACGGTGTTCATGTCAGTTACATTTATTGTTTCATAATTAATTAAAAAGACGCTATTGAAGTTAAACAAAATAGGGTGAATAAATACTTATTATATTTGAAATTCAAGTAATAATTATGGTATCAATAAAGTTGGTTACAAGTGAAGAAGAACTTCATGGTATTCAAGCACTTCAAAAGCAAAATCTACGTAAATATTTAACAGAATCGGAAGCATTGGATCAAGGATTTGTTACGGCAGAATATAGTATTGAATTTCTTCAGAAAATGCACCAAGCTGCGCCTTCTGTAATTGCTATTTCAGAAGGGAAAGTAGTAGGGTATTCACTGGTTTCTTTAAAATCTATCAGAAATGAACATCCACTCTTATCAGATTTATTCAATTCCATTGATCGCACAAAGTATCAGTCTTTAGATTTGAGTAAATCAGATTATGTGGTTGTTGGTCAATTATGTGTTGGTAAAGGCTTTCGGGGCATTGGTTTGGTGGATCAACTATACCAATATTTTAAAGACTGTTATTCCAAGGAATATAATTATTGTATCACAGATGTGGCACAAGATAATCCAAGATCTCTCAAAGCCCATCAGAAAAAGGGCTTTCAAGTGATTGATAGTTTAAGTTATGGTGGAATTGGTTGGGATATTGTTTTATGGGATTGGAATGTGAAATAATTACTTCTTAACAGAATTCTTTTTTAGCCAGTCTACCAATCTAATAACATCTGTCTCTTGGTAAACATTAACATGAGTTTGACCAATATAACCTGCGATTAAATTTTTATCTAGCTTAAATAGGTTTGCTATTCGTTTGGTTTGCCTGATTTCAACAATCGTACTTTTTTCTTTATAACAATATAAAGGAATCATATTTACGTTATTGTTGTTTTTGTATACCCTTATTGTGTTCGCCCCAGTAATTGTATTGCTAGTTTGTGAAGTTTCAACTTTATGACCGCCATTATGATCAACAGTGAAATCGGTTGGCGTTACACTATAGTCATAAAGAATATATATTCCTTCATAACTGGTGCATTGATATATTTTATCATTAAAGGGAACGAATTTAATCGTTGAAATAATTTCTTTATTAGTCTCAGAATCAAAGCTCTTTCCTAATAAAAGTACGCTATCAATAGTTTCTAAACCGGATAATTCTTTATATTGCTTGTCTTCAATGAATATCAATTGATGTTTTTCTAAATTATAATTTAATCCTACTTCTACCACTGTTCCATTTTTTAAATACACTTCACTTAATTGAAATTTTGGATATAGCATCATTCTAAGATTTACATTATCATATACCGATTGAGCTTTACTTCCAAAGCCCAATAAAAAAAGACAAATGATGAATATGAATTTTTTCATAAAAAGATTTTTTGTAATACATAAAGTTAACAAGTAAAATCAATTGTAGGTTTTATTTAATCTTGTCGATTTCTATAATAGTTTGTTTCTCTAATTTAGATAGAATTGGAGGCAAGTCAAATGGAGTTCTTTGGAAATAGAATAAAGTAATCAACTTTCTATTTTTGTCTACCATATAAGCTGTGTTAAAAGCTCCTCCCCAGAAAAAACTTCCTTCTGTGGCGTTATTTAATATAGTTCCTTGTTTTGTAGTTAGTCCAACCCCTAACCCAAAATTATTCAACGATTTAATGCCACCGAAAATAAAAGTCTTATCGCCAAGTTGATTGCTAATAAATTGTTGTAAAGTTAGCCTACTGATAAGTTGTTTGTTTTTTGCATACACCCCATCATTCAATAAGCAGGTCAAAAATTTTGCATAGTCATGTGTGGTTGAAACTAAACCCCCGATGGCAGAATAATATGTGCCATTTTCTACATTCGGATAATTAATGGGATACATGTCCGGTAAGATCTCAGATAAACTATCATTCTTAATATTCCGATATACTTTTACCAGCCTGTTTTGTTTATCCTTAGGCAAATAAAAATAGGTATCCTTCATTTGAAGAGGCTTAAATATATTTTCCTTTAAATATGCATCCAGCGATTTTCCAGAGATGATTTCAATCAGCCTGCCTATTACATTAGTACTTAACCCATAACTAAATCTTTCACCAGGCTGATGTGCCAAAGGCATTTTAGCTATTTGGTCAACTTCATCTTTAAGCGTTTTGAATGCAACATTTAATGGCTGATCTAAATGATATTCTGAAAATATATTTTTCAGTTTTGGGTATTCCTCTGGGGAAGATATTCCGGATTGGTGACTAAGAAGGTCTCTGATTGTAATTGATCTTTTTTTACTTACAAGTTTAATGGAGTCTTTTTCTATGATTGCTACTTGTTGTTTTCGAAATGCAGGAATATACTTTTCAATTGGATCGTCTAATCCAATGTTTCCTAATTCAACTAATTGTAAAAATGCGATAGATACAATTGCTTTTGTTTGAGACGCAATTCTAAATATTGACTCAGTTTGCATAGGTATTTGATTAGCTTTATCTGAGTAACCATAAGCTTTGTCTAGCACCACTTTATTTTGATATATAATCATTGCAACTGCACCAGATACTTTTTGCTTATTGATTTGATTCTCAATGATACTATCAACTGAAACAAAGGTTTGTGCAAATAAGAGTTGTATTGATATTAGAGAACTTAACAAGAAGGTAATAATTCGATATAACATTTTGTAGAACTTTATTGAACTTGTTTCAGAATATCTATTGCCGCTGCTTTTTGTTGATCGGTCATATCAACTAATTTATATTTTCTGTCCAGCATATTATACATCTCTACTGTTTTTCTTATTCGATTAAAATCGTTTACTGGGATTTTTGAAATACTACAGGCTTCTTTTTGTTTCCAAACTTCAGCATCTAATAATTGATCTGCTTGTCTCCCATTAACTGTAGCTTTCGTAATTAGTTCTTTTCGGTATTTAGCTTTAAAGTTGAGTAGTAGTTGTGCTTTTTGTGTTGTATCATAAATAAGATTAAAGTTAAGTGTAACCAGAGGACAAGATTCGGAATTCATATTTGATTTTCTTCTATCAGATAATGATTTTAATTGATCGTTTGATAATGAAAGAGCTCTATATTTTTTCATTAGTTCTATCTCTACTTCATTTGCTGTTGCAAAAGTATCGTTTGTGTTTTCTTGCACTTTAATTTTTTGTAGAGTTGCCCAATAATTCAATTGGCCAATTTTATCTGCTTTTTCTTCAGGGATATTTAGATCATTCATCAACACTTTTTTTTCGCAATATCCAAATAATTCTTTTTGTTCTTCTGGTGTCCAATTACTCGTTTTATCTTGGGCAAATGCATATTGATTGATCCCAAAAAGAAACATACTTATAATTAATACACTTTTTAAAAATTTGTTTTTCATAAATTATTTTATAATGAGATACTACTCGATTTTTTTTGAATAGTTAAAGTACTTATTTTGTTTTAGTAGTCATTGTTAAATTTTGGCAATAAAAAAAGGAAGTCTTAAGACCTCCTTTTTTATTTTTTTAAAATTATTCCAGCTATTTTTTTGCAACTTTATATTTTTCTGTTCTTGCATCTTTAATAATACCCTTCCAGTTTAATCCGTATCCAAAATCATAAACATGTCCATTGGCATCTTTATAAGGAATCATATCATGTGGAGTATCTTCAAATTGTTTTTCAACGGTCGACATATTAATCGGCATCTGCATAGGTAACAAACCTGAAGGTTCTGACTTTCCAGAAATAATGTCCATTAAAGCTTCCACTTGTACCCCAAATTCTCCAACAATTGCATCAACTTCTTTTTCAAATTCGCCGAATATCATTGGATTTGTAATACTAACTGAAACAATTACAGGTTTTCCTTTCATCGATTTCTTGGTTTCTAAAATAGTATTCAAATCAGGATAACTATTGGACTTGTTTGTTTTATTTAAATAGGATCTGTTGCTGATCGTTGGATCTACTACGGGGTCACCTGCTGCAATACTTTTCGCTCTAGATTCAGTAGCTGTATAATCTTTTAATTGCAAACTTATCGGCAAGTAGCCATTTCCACCTGCAGCTCTATCAGCATCGCTATAGCCACCACTAATAGGACTTTTTATAAATACAATTGCAAAGTCGGCTTTACTTGGATCATCTGTAACAGTGTAATACTTCTTCAATAATTCAAGCTTAACAGGATAATCAGTTTTTTCGGGAGATGGTTGTCCGAAAAAATTAATACTTGCCGGCGTGGTTCTTTTTGGGATGTACACTGTTTTGCCTTTCTGAATTGGTAAAGTTTTATTTTGATTCTTGATCAAAACAATTGATTTTAATTGAGCAGCAAAACCAGCTTTCATAAAATCTGCATTACCTACTATCGATTTTGTTTCAGCAGGATCTAAATAAGGGTTTTCGAATAATCCAACCCTAAACACGTTTAATAATAAACGTACAGCAGATTGCTCAAAACGTTTACGCATAAAGGTTTCGCCATGTTCTTTCACGCCCATTTGATAAGCTTCTATCACCGGTTTGGCATCGTTGTTTCCGCCAAACTGATCTACACCTGCCATCAACACTTTATAATGACGTTCAGCAATCGTTAACTTTTCAACACCCCAAGATTTACCAGCAAACACACTTGGTTTTGCACCCTCATTAGCTGTGATTAACCAGTCGGTACAAACTACACCATCATATCCAAACCTATTTCTTAATAGGTCGGTGATGATATATTTACTAAATCCATTGCCAACATTTTCACCATTCTTTTTATCTTGATTAAATGAAATGGTATAATAAGGCATAACAGCAGCTGCTTTCTTTGTATTCCCTTCTAATTTAAAAGCACCTTCAGTAAAAGTTTTCATTTGAGTTTCTAGATTGTTACCTGGATAAACTGCAAACTTACCATATGCGAAATGCGCATCACGGCCAGCTTCTTCAGGTCCACCACTGGGCCAGTGTTTCACCATGGCATTGACACTTTTATTACCCCAACCCTGATAAGCACTAATTGAAATTGGTGATGTTTGAAATCCATCTACATATGCGCGAGCCATATCAGTTGCTAATTTGGGATCTTCTCCAAAAGTTCCAACAAAACGATTCCAGCGTGGTTCAGTTGCCAAATCAATTTGTGGTGAGAGTGCGGTAGTAATACCTAGTGCTCTGTATTCTTTGGATGCAATTGATCCAAATTTCTTGGTGATGGCAGGATCAAATGTAGCTGCTAAACCAAGTTCTTCGGGCCATTGAGAGATTACACCGCCAGAGCCTGCATTGTATTCGGCATCTTTATTTGCTCCGTTTCTTGGGTCGGTACTATTATTTGTAGGGATGCCTTTTGCTAACCCTTCTACCAAAGCTTGAGCTTTGTTATTCCAAAGTGCAGCAGTAGTTGCGCTTTCAACAGTTGTAATTAATACATGTCTTAAATTATCTTTTGTAAGAAAAGCAATTTGTTGGTCAGATAAATCATAAGATTTTGCGCCACTTTCCGAAAAAATTTTCCCACCGTAAGTTCCTCTTGAAAATCCACCAGCAGCTGCAGGAATCGCCTGGTGACCGCTATACAACATTAATCCAGCAATTTCTTCAACAGTCATTTTTGAAGCAAGATCTTTAGCGCGCTCACTAACCGGCAAGCGCCAATCTTCATAGGGGTCCAGCACTCCATTTTTATTTAAATCTTTGAATGGAAGACCATCTTTAGTAATAATTTTCACTCCCGAATTTGAACTAAATCCGAGCGTACTTTGTTCCTTGACCTAACTTTTGTTAATTCCATCAGTAATTTCAATCTCTGCCCATTTAACTTGAGCGTTACTAAGAAATGGAATAGCTAACAAGAGGAAGGAAAGTTTTTTCATTTTCAATATTTAATGGCAAATCGTTTAAAATAAATAAATCCTGGAAAGGCTATGAAGTTAATTCATAAATTTATTATCATGAAAAGGAAAACAATTTTACCAATATTGATTTTTTTGTTGCTGTCTGCAGGTAGTGCCCTAGCACAATCAGCAAAAACGGAAACAGGAATAAAAGCAATCATGCAGCAGTTCAATGCTGTAGGCATTTCTGTAGCGGTTGTAAAGAATAATAAAATCATCTATACTCACTCATTTGGGTATAAAGATTTAGACACGAAACAACCATTGACCGATGATTGTCTTTTTCGAATCGCGTCAATTTCTAAATCTTTTTCCGCTACATCCATTATGCAATTAGTAGAAAAAAGAAAAGTTTCGTTAGATGATGATGTGAGCAAACTTATTGGCTTCACTGTACGAAATCCGAATTTTCCACAAACCGTTATTACGCTTAGAACCCTTTTGCAACATCGCTCTTCGATTAATGATAGTCAGGGATATTTCTCATTAGATAGCATTAACCCAGCAACGAATCCAAACTGGGCGAAATCTTATAATAACTATGAGCCAGGTAAAGGTTATATGTATTGTAATATGAATTATAATATGACAGGTACCATTATTGAAAAGCTTTCGGGAGAACGTTTTGATCAATATGTAAAACATCATATTCTTGATCCTCTAAAATTATATGGTGGATATTGCGTGGATTCGCTCGATAAAAATAAGTTTGCAACTATTTATGAATACAATGCTGATTCAGCTAAATTCATATCCTCTCCAAATGCTTATGCACCTCGTAGAGAAGAAATAGCACATTATGAAATGGGTAAGACAACACCTATTTTTTCACCAACTGGCGGCATGAAAATTTCTGCAACAGACTTAGCTAAATATATGATAATGCATAGCAAGCTTGGCCGATATGATGGTACAAAAATCATGTCGAAACATAGCGCTAGAGAAATGCAGACTAAGGTTTCAGAAGAAGATGGATATGGAATGGCCATTGAAACGCAAGAAAATTTAATAAAAGGGAAAACCATGAAAGGGCATACTGGCTCTGCATATGGATTGTATAGTGGCATGTTTTTTAATTCCGAAGAAAAATTCGGGTTTGTGGTGATTACCAATGGTTGTGAGCTAAAATTTGAAGATGGATTTAATGCGTTAATTAAAAACACTATCATTTTGTTGTACCAGAACTTTATATTGTAGAATTATATCTCTTCATTTCCATTAATAAATTCTAATACGATGTTGCCAATTGTCAATTCAGAAAATCATCATGAAGGAAGAAGAAACTTTATTCGTAATTCAAGTTTAATACTTGGAGGTTCTATATTTTTGAATCTGCCGGGTATTGCTTTTGCTCATGATAATTTCAATCCTTCACAAAGCTATACTGTTCAAAACATCATCGATTTGATAATAAAGGAAGCCAAACTAACAGCATTTAAAGATACTGTTGACAACATAAAGTTTGGTTCAGCCGATCAAATCGTTACAGGAATTGTGAGTACCATGTTTCCAACTATTGCTGTTGTTGAAGAAGCAATTAGGTTAAAAGCAAATTTTATTATTGCACATGAACCTACCTTTTATAGTGCAATAGATAATATGGCTAAACAGGAAACAAATGCGATGATTCAAAAAAAACAAGCATTCCTAAAAGAAAATGGGATAGTCATCTGGCGCTTTCACGACTATAGTCATTTTATGCAACCCGATATGATTAGTCTAGGTGTAAAGAAAAAAATGGGATGGGAACCTTTTCAAAAAAAGGGAGAGGCAATTTTAAATATTCCTCAGATTACTTTAGAACAATTAATCCAGGAACTTAAAAAGAACTTATCTATTCAACACCTTCGAGCAATAGGTGATTTGAAGCAAAGCTGCAGTGTAATTGCATTATTACCAGGTGCATGGGGCGAACAAGCACATATCAATACAATTGAAAAAAATAAACCTGATGTATTGATTATTGGGGAATTAGTAGAATGGGAGACGGCCGAATATGTTCGGGATGCTAGAAAAATGGGATCTAAAACAGCTTTGATTATTTTGGGC
>CAIJZG010000242.1 GCA_903825065.1 uncultured Bacteroidota bacterium | reverse complement strand
GATTAATTTCATTTCCAACTTGAATCATATCGGGGAAGGTATTTTGTTTTCTGAGTGATGTAAGTACTTCAATGGTATGATTTTTCAGCGCAATTTTGATAGAATCAAAGGGTAAATTTTTCCAAGCTGCTGGAATAATTTGGTGTCCAGGATCGGCCCAATTATCGCTGTAATGGAAATCGAGTAGGAATTTCATTCCTGCGTCATGAATTCTTTTAGCCATTACCATAGTATGTGCTAAATCGCAAAATCCCATATGAGGTGAGTAGCCACTATCGGCAGCAGGATTCACAAATATGCGCAGTCTGATATAATTGAATCCTTTTTCTTTTAATAAAAGGATGGCGTCTTTTGAAACGCCCTTATCGCTAAAAATAATTCCCCGGGCCTCCAGCTCTGGAAGGAAAGAAATATCGGCGCCAAGAATATTTTCAAATTTTGAAACCTGTGCATGAATAGAATATGGAGATAAATAAAGAAACAGACAGGCTAAAAAAAAAATTTTTTTCATGAGATTTGATTCTTCATGAAAGGTAATTCAATAAACGATGAAACTTAAATGTGATGGACGAAAAAGAGTAAAAATTACTGCATTGCTTTTTTTACGAAAGGCATAGCGAATTCAGTTCCCTGATCATTAAACAGATTAAACAAGTAATTGCCATCTGGAATAAGAGACAAATTTAATTGAATAGTTTCTCCCAAAAAACTGCCTTTGCGAATGGCTGATTTATTTGAATTAGAGATGCAATAACGCAGTTGCGTTTTCTTTAATTGTGGGCATTTGATCCATACATGCAATTGGTCAATTACCACTTGATTTATTTCAAGTAAAGCATTAGAATTTGAATGCATGTTTAGGGGGACATTTAATTTTTATTGGCTATAATATTGCTAAAAATCTAGCCATCATAATATTATAAAAAAAAACGTTTGTCTACTATGACAAACGTTTTTTTTTATAAAGATTGACTTTTTAGTTTTATTCGTAAGATGATATAGGTTCACAAGTACAAATAAGATTTCTATCGCCATGAGTATCATTTACACGAGCCACAGAAGGCCAGAATTTATTTTGGGCTACATAACTTAATGGAAATGCAGCATCTTGCCTGCTATAAGCATGTTTCCATTCATTGGCACAAATCACCGCTTGTGTGTGTGGGGCATTCTTCAACGGATTATCTGTTTTATCTGAGCTGCCATTTTCAATTGCATTGATCTCTGAATGGATTGCAATCAGTGCATCACAGAAACGATCCAATTCAGCCTTGTCTTCACTTTCAGTTGGTTCTATCATAATGGTTCCAGCAACCGGAAAACTCAAAGTAGGGGCGTGGAAGCCATAATCTATTAATCGTTTAGCCACATCAGCAGCTTCGATACCAACCGATTGTTTAAACGGACGTAAATCAACAATAAATTCATGGGCACAAGTACCGTTTGATCCGGCGTACAAAATTTTATAATGGTTCTGTAATCTTGCACGCATATAGTTTGCGTTTAAGATGGCATATTCTGTAGCTTTTCTAACACCTTCAGCACCGAGCATTTTGATATAGGCATAACTGATTAACAAGATACTTGCTGATCCATATTCGGCTGCACTAACTGCATGAATTGATTTGTTGTTTTCTGAAGTAACATGACCAGGTAAATAAGGTGCTAATTTATCGTTTACACAAATTGGTCCCATACCCGGGCCACCACCTCCATGAGGTATTGAAAAGGTTTTATGAAGATTTAAATGACAAACATCTGCACCAATCATACCGGGGCTGGTTAAACCAACTTGAGCATTCATATTCGCCCCATCCATATATACTAATCCTCCATGGTCGTGAATAATCTGACATATGTCTTTGATAGTTTCTTCAAATACGCCATGAGTGGAAGGGTAGGTAACCATTAATGCACCGAGTGAATCTTTATATTGCGTTGCCTTTACTTGCAAATCTGATACATCAATATTTCCAGCTTCATCACATTTTACGACCACTACTTTAAATCCAGCCATCACAGCACTTGCAGGGTTTGTTCCATGCGCACTAATTGGAATCAATACTACATTGCGATGTGCATCATTTCTTGCTTCATGATAAGCTCGTATGGTAAGTAAACCAGCATACTCACCTTGAGCCCCGCTATTTGGTTGTAAACTACAAGCCGTGAAGCCAGTTATTTTACACAAATAATCGTTTAATTCAGCAATAATTTGTTGGTATCCTGCCGACTGGTCTACAGGAATAAATGGATGCAAGCTGCCAAATTCTGGCCAGCTTACTGGTATCATTTCGGTAGCTGCGTTCAACTTCATGGTACAGCTTCCTAAACTAATCATACTGGTATTTAAAGAAAGATCTTTATTCTCTAGTTTCTTTAAATAGCGCATCATCTGACTTTCGCTGCGATGCGAATTAAATACTGGGTGCAATAAATAAGTAGAGTTACGTTTTGCAAAAGCAGGAATATTGCTCAGAGAAAAATCGCTGTCGAATTCAATTTCTGCTTCGTCTATTCCTTTTGATTGTGCAAACACATAAACGATATCCAATACATCTTTTTGAGAAGTTGTTTCATCTATGCTAATGCTTATCAGATGATCATTAGTATAACGAAGATTGATTTCTGCAGCTTCTGCTAAAGCTTTTATTTTTGTGCTATCAGCATGAATTGTAATGGTATCAAAATAAGATTCGCTCAAAGTGGAGAATCCTAGTTCGTGCAAAGCATTTGTAAGACTCTGAGTTAATTCACTAATTCTTGTGGCAATATTTTTTAAACCATCTGGACCATGATAGACCGCATACATTGCCGCCATATTTGCTAATAAAGCTTGTGCTGTACAAATATTGGAAGTTGCTTTTTCGCGTTTGATATGTTGTTCGCGTGTTTGTAATGCCATTCGTAAAGCGCGGTTGCCTTGGGCATCAATCGATACGCCAATTAATCTTCCTGGCATCCCTCTTTTGAATTCATCTTTAGTGGCAAAAAAAGCAGCGTGTGGCCCGCCAAAACCCATCGGTACACCAAAACGTTGTGCACTTCCTAAAGCAATATCTGCCGCAAGATCACCTGGAGGGGTTAATAATGTTAACGATAGAAGATCGCAAGCCATTATTGTATGTCCACCATTTGCGTGCACTTTTTCGTGGAATGATAAGTAGTTTTCTATTGAACCTAAGTTATTGGGATATTGAACAATCGAGCCAAAGAAGCTCTCATCAATCACTGAAGTTTTATAATCACCTACAATTACAGTAATCCCAATTGGTTCTGCACGAGTAATTAGTACATCAATAGTTTGAGGGAAAACTTGAGCATCTACAAAAAGTTTTGGCTTGGTGATATGATCAGCCTTGTTTACTTGATTAAAAATCATCGCCATTGCTTCTGCTGCAGCAGTAGCTTCATCTAACAAAGAAGCATTTGAAATTGGCAGCCCTGTTAAATCGGCAATGATGGTTTGATAATTCAATAAACTCTCTAATCTGCCCTGAGAAATCTCGGCCTGATAAGGCGT
>CAIJZG010000241.1 GCA_903825065.1 uncultured Bacteroidota bacterium | reverse complement strand
CCAAAAAAACAGCAGGACAATCACCTGAATTGTTTAAGAAAATGGGAATTACTATTTCAGTATTGTTTTGCTTTATCAATTTTGCAATAACTTATGCATCCAAAAATAATGGAGAAAATATCACCTGGATTATTTTCCCGGCATTAGGAATATTTTTTGCATTCTTAGGAAATTATATGAGAGAAATAAAACCCAATTATTTTGCAGGATTTAGAACCCCTTGGACACTTGAAAATGATGAGAATTGGAGACAGACACATTTATTGGCAGGAAAAATTTGGATGGCAGGTGGAATTGCGATGACTATTTCAACAATTGTATTACCAACTGCATATAGATTTATTGCATTCATGAGTATTACTGGAATCATATGCATAGTTCCATTTGTATTTTCATACCTCTTCTTTAAAAATCAACAGAAAAATAATTTATGAAAAGGATAGCACTATTTTTTGTGGGACTTTTTTTATTATCCAATATTCAGGCACAAGAAATTGTAGGGGCCTGGATGGGAACGCTAAAAGTTAGTGAGGTAAAACTTCGAATTGTTATTCATATAAATAAATCTGATAAAGGTTACTCTGCTTTATTTGATAGTCCGGATCAAAAAGCATTTGGATTAATGATCAACAAAACAGAATTAATCAATGATAGTTTGCTCTGTGAGATTCAAATCATTAAAGGTGGATATAGAGCTAATTGGGATGGTAAAGATTCTTTAACTGGAATTTTTCATCAAGGCCCAGGCTCCTTGCCCTTAAATATGAAAAGACTAAAAGAAGCCGATATTCCAAAAGAAGAAGTAAAAATTAGACCTCAAACCCCTAAAGCTCCATTCGGATATTTTGTAGAAGAAGTAGAATATGATAATGCTGATAAAACCCTGCATTATGGCGCAACATTTACAAAACCTACTAATCAAACTAGCTTTCCAACTGTGATTATCATTTCTGGAAGCGGCACGCAAGATAGAGATGGTACAATGTTTGGGCATAAAACCTATGCAGTATTAGCCGACCTATTAACTAAAAAAGGAATTGCCGTATTACGTGTTGATGATCGTGGTGCAGGAAAAAGTAATATTGGAATTGGAGATCCAACAAAACTTACTTCAAAAGATTTTGCAATCGATGTAAACAATAGCATCAACTTTTTATTGAGTAGAACCGATATCGATAAAAATAAAATTGGATTAATCGGACACAGTGAAGGAGGAATGATTGCGCCAATGGTAGCAGTAACTAATAAGACAGTTTCATTCATCGTGTTACTTGCAGGACCAGGTATTTCTGGTCAAGATATTTGGGATTTCCAAATGGAAAGAGATATTATTAAAAAAAATCTTTCAGAAACTAATAAAGCATTGGCAATTGATGTAATTAAGAAATTAAATGAACCATTCTCGAAATCAACAGACCTCAACACTGTGAAAGATCAAATGAAAGCAAATTATTCAGAATGGAAGAAAAATGTGAGCGACAGTTTAGAGAATAATTTATTTTATGCTGACCCTAAAGAAAGTTTTTTAAAAGTGGCTAATCAATTCCAACATGCACTATACTGGCTAAATTATTTTTTAAATTATCAGCCTGCTGATAACCTTCAGAAAATTAAAATTCCCATTCTTGCATTAAATGGGTCAAATGATATTCAAATAACGAGTAAAGAAAATTTAGCAGGTATTGAAGCTGCATTAAAAAAGAGTGGAAATAAACATTTTCAAATAAAAGAATTAAACGGCTTGAATCATCTATTCCAAACTTCAAAAAGTAAAGAGCTATCATACGAAGCAATAGATGAGACATTTTCACCAGAAGCTGCTTCATTGGCGGCTAATTGGATTTTAACAGAAGCCTTAAAAAAATAAAACTCATAGTATTAACATTCGTTCATGAACCTACTCGCCCATGCTTATCTTTCTTTTGGTCAACCAGAGATCTTAGTGGGCAATATGATTAGTGATTATGTAAAGGGGAAAACACAATATGACTATCCCATTGGTATTCAACATGGAATAAGGCTACATCGCGCTATTGATAATTTTACAGATCATCACGAAGCCACTTATTTGGGCAAACACTTTTTTAAACCCGCAGTAGGATTATATGCTGGCGCGTTTATGGATGTTGTTTATGATCATTTCTTAGCACTAGATATAAACGAATTGAGCGAAGAAGAGTGGAAACCGTTTACACTTCAGGTTTACCAAGATTTAAATGATCATGAAATTTTGTTGCCAGAAAAATTTGCAAGGCAACTACCACATATGTCTACAAATAATTGGTTGTTTCATTACAGGTATCCCGCTGCAATTGAAAAGAGTTTCGGAGGTTTGGTAAGAAGAACTAAATATCTGACAGAGCATCTACCTGCCTTCAAAATTTTCGAAACTAATTATGCATCTTTAAAAGAAAATTATCTAGCCTTTTTCCCTGATGTTAAAAAATTTGCAGAAATGGAATTAGCCAGATTGCAAAGTAAATAGGCACTTATCTTTGCTCTAAACATTTATTAAACTCTTTCTAACGATGAAGCAATTAATAACTATTTTTTTCCTTTTAACTGCCCTGGCTGGATTTGCCCAACAAAAACCCACTGAACTGGATAAGTCACCAATGGATATGAGCTATTGGCCTGCAAATTATCCCATTTTAAAAATGAGTGGCAAGTCCAAAGATCAACCAATTGCAAGAATCATTTATGGAAGACCATTAAAAAATGGAAGAACTATTTTTGGAGGGATTGTCAACTATAATGAAATGTGGCGTCTAGGTGCTAATGAAGCAACTGAATTAGAAACTTTTGTGCCCCTTAAGATTGGAGAAAAAACTTTAGCAAAGGGGCGTTATACCGTTTATTGTTTACCTGCTGAAAATAAATGGACCATCATTATTAATAAAGATAATTTCTGTTGGGGTAGTTT
>CAIJZG010000240.1 GCA_903825065.1 uncultured Bacteroidota bacterium | reverse complement strand
TAAACTTTTAGCATCGCACACTCAATGGCAAATTCTTCAGCTGCGCCTAATAATGATTCTGCAAAGGTCTTGCCTTCGGCTTTTAGAGAATGTTCTGCTTCATCGATCCATTTAGCAGTTCGATATAAAGCAGATTCACAAACAAATAATCGAATAGCCATTTCGCCCAGCTTATGCTTGATGGCTCCAAATTTAGAAATGGATATTTTAAACTGCTCACGGTCAATCGCATACTGTGTTGACACATCCGCTGCTTTTTTTGCACCACCTAATGTAGCTGCGCAAAGTTTTAATCTGCCAATGTTAAGAATATTGAATGCAATAATATGGCCCTTGCCGATTTCTCCTAATACATTTTCAACCGGAACTTTACAATCCTGGAAATAGAGTTGTACGGTAGATGAACCTTTGATGCCCATTTTGTGTTCTTCAGGTCCCTGGGTAAAACCTTCCATTCCACGCTCCAAAATGAAGGCTGTAAACTTATCGCCATCAATTTTAGCAAACACAGTATATACATCTGCAAAGCCACCATTGGTGATCCAGCATTTTTGACCATTTAAAAGATAATATTTCCCATCCTCACTCAGCTTCGCTGTACTCTTTGCCCCTAAGGCATCACTACCACTATTTGGCTCTGTTAAGCCATAAGCACCCTTCCATTCACCACTAGCTAATTTTGGAATGTATTTATCTTTTTGTGCTTCAGTTCCAAAATAAAGTATGGGTAAAGACCCAATTCCTGTATGAGCAGCAATTGCTACAGAAAAAGAATAACCTCCTCCAATTCCTTCGTTTACAATCGTGGAAGTAATAAAGTCTTTTCCCAATCCACCATATTGCTCTGGAAAGGAGGTTGACAATAAGCCCTGTTCACCAGCTTTCTGAACCAAAGATGGCATCAAACCAGGTTCTAATTTTTCAATTCGATCAATTACTGGCAAAATTTCTGCCAATACAAACTGATCGCACATTTCCATCACCATTTTCTGTTCCTCATCAAAGTCTTCAGGAATAAAAGTTTCTAATGGATTGCTTTCCTTTATAATCCATTCGCCGCCTTTTAAAGCCGTTATTTGTTTTGTTGTTTCCATGGAAGAGAATTTATTAATTATATTTTAGGATACTATAAAATGAGGTTATCGTAAACCTTTTGAAATACTATTTTAACTATTTCGATGTCTTCTTTCTTTACACCCACCAAGGCTTCACTCATGGTTTGATTTGCAAGGTCGATGGTAAGATTTTGAATTTCTTTTGCTGCATCAGTTAAGCAAACCAAGTTGATTCGTCGATCTGTTTTCGAAGGCATACGGATTACCATTGCCTGCTTTTCTAAATTGTCGATCAAGCGAGTGATACTGGGTTTATCGCGAAATGTGCGATTGCATAGTTCCTGCTGACTCAAACAATCTTCCTTCCACAAATGATATAAAATACTCCATTGTTCAATGGTTATTTCAAGCCCGGCATTTCGAAAATTCTTCTGCAGTCTACGTGCCACAGCAGTTGAAGCCATCCCATTGATGACGCTATATAATTCCCCTCTTTTGAAATGGTTGTTTGGCATATAGTTAGTTATGCAACTAATTCAAAGTAAGTTTGTTTGTGCGATATCACCAAGTATTTTATCGTTAATTTTTGGCCATTCATTAAAATTCAGATGCAATGGTTTTCTTTGCAGTATGTATCAGTCTTTATGGATCTCATCAATTGTGCTAATCATACTATATAGTTTACTCATTATTCTATACAGGAGATGGTTTTTAGAATTGCCGCGATTTGAAGCACCCTTCCCTCAGATACCACAAACCAGATTTTCGATCATCATTCCTGCAAGAAATGAGGCTGAGAATATCGACCGGTTTTTACCTTCTATTCTTGAACAATCATACCCTGAAGCATTATTTGATGTAACAGTGATTAATGATTATTCGACCGATGACACAGCCCAAAAAGTTCAAACGCTGCAGAAAAAATATTCCAATCTCCATTTGATCCAATTATCTGAACACCTGGATGATCAGGTAACAAATGCTTATAAGAAAAAAGCCATTGAAATAGCTATCGCTCAGAGCAAAGGTGATTGGATTATTACCACAGATGCAGATTGCAAAGCAGAGGAAACTTGGCTTTTGCAATACGATGCCTACATACAACTGCATCTACCAGTTTTAGTTGCTGCCCCTGTTATGTTTTTTAATACTGGTAGCTTTCTATCAATTTTTCAGGTGCTGGATTTTATGAGCCTACAGGGTATAACCGCAGCAGCAGTTGGGGCTGGAACTCATGCTATGTGTAATGGTGCCAATCTTGCTTATCTAAAAACGGCATTTTATGAAGTTGGTCAGTTTAAAGGGATCGACCATATTGCCAGTGGGGATGACATGTTATTGATGCAAAAAATCAAGCAACGGTTTCCAGGAAAATTGGGGTACTTATTTAATGCAAATGCCATTATTCAAACAGCAGCTATGCCTAATTGGAAAAGCTTTTTTAACCAAAGAATTCGATGGGCCAGCAAAGCAGATAGTTATCAGGATAAAAGTATTTTTATTGTTTTGTTATTAGTTTACCTCTTAAATTTTTCACTTTTATTATTAGGGATAACCGCATTTTTTGTAGAAAATGGATGGCATTATTTTATAATACTGGTAGCTATTAAAACGATCGTGGAATTAAGTTTTATGATTCCAGTTAGTCGCTTTTTCGGATTAACAGAAACAATCGGCTGGTTCCCGATTATGCAACCGTTTCATATAATTTATACAGTAATAGCGGGTTGGTTGGGAAAGTTTGGCTCTTACCAATGGAAAGGAAGAAAACTGAAGTAACAACTTTAAAAATTGGGACAAATAAATGTTATGCGATTGAACCTCGCTCTTCTTTTAATTTGCTATTTAAAATAAATACAAAGCCTAAGCAAAGCCAAAATAAACTACCTATTTTATCAGTTTCAATCATGTCGCTCATCAAATTGATAGAAAGTATCATGGCCAAAATAGCCGCAATTGTAATAGTGACGGTCCTATAAAATGGATCCTGCAATTTATTATATAAGTATTGGAGTCTAAATAACATGCCAAACCATAATATCAGCATTAATACTAAACCGGGAATTCCTTGTTCAGCCAATGTGAGTAAAAAATAATTATGGATGCTGCTATGTTCTGGATTATTACTTACCCAGGTTTCAAAAGAATTCAATGTATAAGGTCGATAGCTAGAATAAAAATTGTTCGGTCCAAAACCTGTAACTGGCCTCTCCACGAACATCCGAAAACCGGCCACCCATCGATAAAAGCGTTCAGCATTAGACACATCTTTCATGTTGATAGTGGCAGCAATATGTTCAGAGAAATCAGTATGAAAAATCGTACGATCATGGTCTGGCGCAAATCTCATAAAATGATGATCTATCAATAGCCAGGAAGAAGCAAGAAGGATAACTACAACTACCAGGAAACTCATCTTTTTTACCAAGTTCCCTTCCATTAAAAATGAAAATACAATTCCAACAATCAGTGCCACCCATGCGCCTCTTGAATAGGAAAAGAAAATTCCAATCAATCCAATAAAGATCCCCAGAGTTATCCATTTTCTATTTTTATTGTCTTTGCCAGTCAGAAATCTCAAAGCAATAGCTGGTGCTAATAAACAAACCAACATAGAAGAATAGTTCACATGATTTCGAAAAAAAGGGAACACTGTTTTCTTAATATCAACAAAACTAAATCCATAAAAAGCATGGCGTACAAGCGTTTGAAGCACTACAAAAAGCATGGGAATTAAAAGCAGTAGTGCAACTTTTTTAATATTCGATTGAGATTTCAGTATCAACTGTGGCAGTATTACAAAGGGAATAACAAACCAAATACGAGCAAGAAAGAATTTCAAAGACAGAGCCGCATTAATTGCAAAATAGGCACTGATCAATGTCCAGGTCATGATGCAAAGCAGAATCAAAAACAAAGGTTCCATGTAAAGGTTGGAAGGGAACCATTTGGGTTCGTGCAATATTTTCAGAATCACTAATCCAGTTAACATCATCATGAATAATTCATCTGGGAAATCAATACCCAAAGAGGCTGTGACATTTAATTCAGTGGACAATGGAAGGGCGAATATTAATACCCAAAATAGATCGCCAGTTCTATTCACACAAAATTCAAACACAATTGGAAATAATAACCAAATAAATGGGATCGCTAAAATATAATAGGCATGAAAAATAATTGACAATACTAGGCAAACTAAAAACAAGAAGATGGCAGTAATAAAACGATATGTTATTTTTTGAAAAAACATCATAATGAATCTTTTC
>CAIJZG010000239.1 GCA_903825065.1 uncultured Bacteroidota bacterium | reverse complement strand
GAGGTATTACAAAGCATACATATTGGTACAAGATTTTCAAGCGATGTAGAACCATTATTGATTAGTGCCTGAATATGACCTGCATGGAAGTTTCCTATAGTTATGTTTTCTCTTTTACAACACTGACAAAGTCCCGTTCGTTGGTCTTTAAAATAATTTATAAATAATGCATTCCTAACACATTTTGGCAGTGTCTCCCGTTTATATTGAGTTTCTGTATCTGAAGATGAGTCTTCTTTTCTTTCTTTGGCGTTGCATCATTCCAAGATTTGTTTATTAATTTTTCTATGGATTTTAATTGATCTTTATTTTCTAATTTGCTATAAAAAGCAGTTATGTTTGTATTAAATTTAGGTGTTGCATCTTTTTCACCTGAAATAATTTTTAATGAATAACCTACATAATTACCATTGTTTAATTGTAATATTATATCTGAAGGATTTTTGGGTGATATATTATCGGGTTTTCCTCTAGGAACCCAAAAATATTTTTTTACTGTTTTATTTTTTAAATCTTTTTTTACAGCTAAGGAATTTCTATATCCTATTGTAACATCTCGTTCCATCGTTTCGTCTCTATCTAATAAAAGACAAACATCATTATAAGTTATATTTTTATTATCACCATCTAAAACTCCTGTTAATTTTGATTTGTTTTTACAAGAAAAAAAATTAAAATCTTTTACGGTTGAAAATTTATTTACTAAAAAATGTGCTGTACAATATTCATTAACATTTGATGATGCAGTACTATCTTTTCTTGTAGCTTGTCCATAATGACCTTTAACATGTTTTCCTGTTAATTTTACATTATATTGTAATATTCTATCTTTTTTAGATTCTAAAGAAGATGGATCTTTTTCAACTAGTTGAAATTGAAAATGACCGCTAGATGAATATACATTTTTACCCGTAACATCGGTAACACATTTATAAACAATATTTTTAAAATTAACTTTTAATTTTTTTAATTGAGATTTTACAGTTAAATCAATACTTGGTTCAATTATATAATAAGGATTTTTAACTCCTTTTTGTATATAAGTTGGTGATATAGTAGGCATATATCATATTTATTACATTATTTTTAGTATAATGTCAATATATATGATCGCAAAGAAACTTAGGAATACCACCATTTCTTTGCCATTGTTTATGTTCGTTTTGAAAGTTAACTAATTTTTCTATATCTTCTTCGAAGAACGATTGTTTAATAATAGTCTTAGTAGGTTGTTCGATAGCTTGCCAAAATATACTTCTACCTTTTTTAACCATTTTCTTTTCATAAGTTAATGTTTCAGACAAATAACTAGGTCTTTTATCACTCTTATGAAATCTTACTTTTTGTCTTTTCATGTTTTTTTCCATATAGTTTATAAATTAACTATCATATTTTAAAATCTGAAAATTTATCGTAACTTGATTTTGGATTTATTTTTGTTTGATTACCATCTACTATATTTTGTGCATTAACTGACACATCATATAATCTCATTTTTGCTCTATCTACACCTACTATAAATGCACGATTGATACTAGGGTCGTTATAACGATTTTTTAATTGTTTAACTTTCATTTGACCTAATGCTTCTAATTCTTCATTTGATATTAATGCAAACATAAAGTCGGCAGTTGCTGGAAGACCAAACGATTCAGAAGTATCTT
>CAIJZG010000238.1 GCA_903825065.1 uncultured Bacteroidota bacterium | reverse complement strand
TCTGTATATTCTTTACTATTCAAATCAGTTTTAGCCTGGCTACTTTCTATGGTTTCTTGTTTAAAGTAAGGCATGGCAGTTGCTTCTTCTTTTTTATTAAAAGCAATTAGATCCGCCATAGTTTTTATTGGTGCATTAGCTGAAGCAAAATATTTATTCAGTCCATCTTTGAATTCAAACTGTAAAATGGTAAACTCTGCGCCACCAAGGGGATTAGTTTCTTTGAGTAAATCAATTTCTATAATCGTAGCTCCTTGTTTTTTTATTTCCTCAATAGCTTGTTGATATAAGGCAACTACTCCTTCATGTCTTCCTTTTAAGAAAGACTTTTCAATACCAATGCGTTTCCCTTTCAATGCATTTTTATCCAGGAATTTTGTATAATCTTTTTCTGCTTTTCCTTTGCTTTCTAGAGTTACTGCATCAGCTGCATCCACACCTGCAAGTACTCCTAATAATATAGCCGCATCTTTTACTGTTCTTGCCATTGGCCCTGCTGTATCTTGTGTTTTTGATATTGGAATAATACCACTTCGGCTTAACAAACCCACTGTTGGTTTAATACCTACTAACCCACAATTAGAAGACGGCGCAATAACAGAACCATCTGTTTCGGTTCCAATTGCTACTGTACAAAGATTTGCTGCAACTGCAGAACCTGATCCAGAGCTAGATCCAGAAGGTGAACGATCGAGATAATAGGGATTCTTTGTTTGCCCACCGCGGCTACTCCATCCACTACTTGATCTGCTTGAACGGAAGTTTGCCCATTCACTTAAATTTGTTTTACCCAAAATCACTGCACCCGATTCGCGAAGCTGTTTGATGATAAATGCATCAGCTTTCGCTCTATTTCCAACCAGCGCCAGAGAGCCTGCTGTGGTCATCATTTTATCGCCTGTATTAATATTGTCTTTAATTAAAACAGGAATCCCGTGTAAGGGACCGCGAATTTTACCTTCTTTTCTTTCATTATCCATCGCTTCTGCAATGCTGATAGCATCTGGATTCAGTTCAATAACGGCATGCAAGGCTGGACCTTTTTTATCTATTTGATCAATTCTATTTAAATACAATTGTGTAATTGCTTTTGAAGAAAGCGTTCCATCCTGCATCTTTTTCTGCAATTGATCAATACTGATTTCATTCAGCTCAAAATTATCTGTAACAGTATTTGAAGCTGATGTTGTCTTTACAAAATCATTACATGCAACAACTCCAACACCTGTTAAAGTAACGCTTGCGAGGGAACTACTCTTGAGGAAATTTCTTCTGTTCATTTTTATGTTTTTGATAAATTGAAAATGTTGATGTGTTTTTTCTACTTTAAATATTTATCAAACCAGTTTAGATAACGTTCAAATCTATCCTTAATATAACTAGGTACGGTAATGCCATGAAATTGTCCTGGATAAATAATCAGTTCAGTTGGTGTTCCTAACGATTTAAGTGCTTGATACATTTGTTCGCTACCAGGAGATGGAACATTGAAATCACTTTCACCAACCATAAACTGAGTAGGCGTTTTAATTTTATCCGCTTTTAAAAAAGGATAAGATATAGCCAGATATTTATCTATGTTTTTCCAAGGCACACCCAATTCATTATCATATTGCATGATGTATTGATCAACACCATATAAAGAGGAAACCATTGCCACACCTGCACCACTTGATGCTGCTTTAAATCTCGTATCTGAAGCAATCATATAATCCGTCATAATTCCACCATAGCTCCATCCACAAATACCCAGCTTATCTGGATCTGCAATTCCTTTTTCAATAACATAATCTACAGCACTAGTAATATCTTTTACTTCTTTATTTCCCCAATCTGCACTGATGCTGGTAGAGTAATTCCATCCCCGTCCACTGCTTCCGCGATAATTAACACCTACAACTGCATAACCTGCAGCTGCTAACATTTGACGAGTTAAATCAAACCCATATTCATCCTGTGCAGTTGGTCCGCCATGAATATAAAATATAGTGGGTAACTTTTGATTTGATGGGGTATTAGAAGGACGTAATAAAATACTGGAAACGATATTTCCATCTTTTGCTTTTGATGTAAAGCCTTCTGTAGTTGCTAAATCTAAAGGTGCTACAAAATCATCCTGATGTTTGGTAAGTCTTCTGCTAATGCCATTTTCAACCGCATATAATTCATTGGGCAAATGGGGTTCGCTCATTAAAACCACCCAATTATTTACCGATTGAGGTTGTAAAGCACTAAAGCTTTTTTTACCACCAGTTATTTTTGTGATTGCTCCTGATTTTGTATTGAATTGTTCCAGATAACTTTCTCTATCATCTTGTACCAAAACTGCGATAGTAGTTCCGTCTTTTGAAAATTTAAAATGACTGATAGGTCTATCTAAAGTTTTAGATAATAATTTAGGTTCACCACCTGCAAGATCTACCAATGCTACATATGATTCTTCATATGCTGTATAGCTTTCAGAAGCCGTACTGGTATATGCGAGCATCATTCCATCCGGACTCCAGATAGGATTATTATCACTTCCTTTCCAATTAGTGATTTTTTTTGCAATGGCTTTTGGTTGGGCATCCATCACAAATATATCTGTATTGATATTTCTATCCGGATCTTCTGTTCGGTTACTAACAAAAGCAATTTGTTTTCCATCAGGACTAAACACTGCTCCTGTTTCATCATACTGTCAGCTTGTAAGTGTATCAACTTTTTTTGTTTCAACATCTAACAGATACAAATGTATTGGTTGACGTTGCGTGATATAACCTTCTATATCTCTTTTAAATGCATACCTATTAATGACAAGGGGTTTTGGTGTTTTAGGTTTAGCTGTATCCAATAGAGTTTGAATAGTTAATAAAATTTTCTTCCCGTCAGGACTCCAAGAATAGGCTTCTAAATTATCTTTAATATTGGTAAGTTGTTTGCCTTCTCCACCTAAACGATTCATTAACCAGATTTGATTATTGGTAGCTCCTTGGCGCGTTGACACAAATGATAAATATTTCCCATCCGGGCTCCATCTAGGTTGCGTTTCAGCATCAGTGCTACTTGTTAATTGTACGGATTGCTTACCGTCCCAACTAATCATCCAAATATCCGTATTCCGTTTATTTAGTGCCGAATCAATAGAGGTTAAGGTGTATGCTATCCAGTTTCCCTCTGGAGAAACCTGCGGATCGCCAAGGGTTTGCAACCTATATATATCTGAAGGTTTTAGTTTTCTTTTTGCAGTGGATTGGGCAAAAATTAAAAATGGAATATTTAATACAAGCATTAAAAAGATCCTGCGCATATGCGGAATTTTAAATTGAATAATTAGGTAGGTAGGAAATAGTTAGTAGGTAAGAATAACAATATAAGCCCGAATAAGTTTAAATATTTTATACATGATTTTTTGTATTATTTCTGAGTGCAAGTATTTACTTTAATTTTTGAAACGCTATTTTTCCCAACCCGTTTCTTTTAAAGCAGGGTCATTTTCTTTTTTAAGAAAGTCGGCCTCAGAAAGAGAACTTGCTTCCCATTCCATTATTGCATTGTCTGGAACCATTTCAATAGGGGTTTTCCAAGAAATAGATTCCTCGTTATATGCAAGATTAGATTGAGAGCTAAAACAGGAAATGATCGACCATCGAGGGAATTCAGACAAGTTAGCTTCAGACCTATGCAGTATATTACTATGAAAAAAAATCGCATCCCCAGCATCAATCTCACAGTAAATTAATTCCATTGTTTTAAGGGCGTTATTTACCATCACTTGATCAGCACCAACTTGTTCACCAGCAAATCCATGATTTACCCTGCCGAGTTTATGTGATCCTTTTATAACCTGCAAACAACCGTTCTCTTTGTTTGCAGGTGTCAGCGCAAGCATTACGCTTATTAGTTGGTCTGGAAACATGAATTGATTCTTATACCAATACCCATAATCCTGATGCCATTCCCAGGCCCCGCCAACCTTTGGCTCTTTCTGCATTAATTTTGAATGGAAATGACAAACAGGGGCATCACTATCTAATAAAGCTGCAACAGCATTAAGCATTTTTTTGCTTCTGGATAAATATCCAAAAATATCATTTCCTAAAGTGAACCATAAGGACAATCTTGTTTTCTTTCCTGTTTGATCATTAAGGTCAAGTGCATTTTTCTGCATGGCACTGTCGTTCAATGCAGTTTCATATAACTTATAAGTTTCTTGAGATGAACAAAAGCCCTTTACTATAAGATAACCATCGACATGATATTTAGCAATCTGTTCGGGGGATAAATAGTTTGCTGACATAAATTATATTTTTCTCAAAACAATTTTGCTCTTATTGCAACTCCAGTAACACTACCGATATTGGGGGCAATGGTACTGTAAGTATATTCCCTTTTAATGAAGCCTTAGCAAAAGAAACTGGTTTTATTTTATTTGTGTCATCGAATGAATTATGATCCTGTAAAGTAGCAGAAGTTAATATTTTTCCTGTAACCGATTTATACATTTCAGAATTAAGATTAATGCTGATTGATTGATCTTTTATCGGATCGATATTTACCAACGAAATATGTATTTTACCTTTTTCATCAACAGAAGCAGAAGCAGAGACTGCCTGCAAAGTATCTTTGTTTAAAATGTAATTACTTTTAGAGATACTTAAAGGAAGCAATTTTGCATCTTGATGCACATTGTACATTTCCATCACATGATAGGTAGGTGTAAGAATCATTTTTTCCTTATCAGTTAAAATCACAGACTGTAATACATTGATACATTGTGCCAGGTTTGCCATCCTCACTCTTTCTGAATGATTATTAAAAACATTAAGTGTTATCCCTGCTATCATAGCATCCCGCATTGTATTTTGTTGATAAAGAAATCCTGGGTTTGTTCCATCTTCTACATCATACCAGCCACCCCATTCGTCAACAACTAAGGCTACTTTTTTTTGTGGATCATATTTATCCAAAACGGCACTATGTTTTGTAACCATTTCCTCCATTTTCCACGCTTCTTTCATCGTAGCAAAATATTGCTGCTCTGTAAAATTTGTAGCTGAACTTTTATGATTCCAGTTGATCACTGAATAATGGTGTATCGCAATACCATCTAGCATGTAAAGCGGGATATTTTTCATTAAAGTTTCTGTCCAATGATAATCATCATCGCTTGCGCCTGATGCAACTTTAAAGAGTTTAGTTTTGTTAGTACTGTTCATGAACGTGGTATACTCCCTGAATTTATTGGCATAATATTCTGGTGTCATATTGCCACCGCAGCCCCAGGCTTCATTACCTATACCCCAAAACTTTACGCCCCATGGTTCTATCTGCCCATTTTGTTTTCGCAATTCACTCATGGGACTTTTGTTTTCAAAGTTTGCATATTGTACCCAATCTGCTAATTCCTGAACGGTACCGCTTCCCACATTGCCTGATATATATGGTTCACAACCAAGCAGCTTACACATGTTTAAAAAATCGTGTGTGCCAAAACTATTGTCTTCAGTAACGTTGCCCCAATTGGTATTTACAATGGAAGGACGTTTACTCTTCTCACCTATTCCATCTTTCCAATGGTAGGTATCAGCAAAACATCCACCTGGCCAACGAAGGTTCGGAATTTTTAATTTTCTAAGCGCATCAATAATATCGTTGCGTACTCCATTGGTATTTTTTATTTTGCTAGAATCACCCACATAAAAACCACCATAAATGCTATGGCCTAAGTGTTCGGCAAAATGCCCATAAATATTTTTACTGATGATAACATCGGAAGGATGTTGTAATTGAATTTGAGTTTGTTGCGAATATGTTTTGTTAACTAAAGTTGCAATCAAACAAAATAAAAAAAGTACTCTAAACTTAATTCTCATATATTATTATTTTTTTCCTGTTGCTGCCCAAATAATTCCTGCGGCGATATGACTTAAATAGGTTGGATCGCTAAAATCGGTAGGCATATGACCAAGATTAGTATAAAATGCCCGGCCACCATCAAATTCATGATACCAAGCTATAGGATGTAATTTTCCCATGCCTTTACCAATCTTAGCTCCCCACTGTACGTTAGGATTATAAGAAGTTTCATCGATTGATAAAATGGTATGCAAGCCCTCTACTTTATCCGGACCAAATTCATACCATTCGTCTGTCCATTGTTTATTGTTTGCAAAACCTTCCAGTCCGGGGAAGCTAGCATCCAACACATTTAATCTTGCAGACTGGATAGCGGGATGTATATGAAACATTCTACCAACTAATTGCGTATACCAAGCCCAATCATACTCCGTATCTGCAGCCGCATGAATTCCCATATATCCCTTACCAGATCTGATAAATCGTTCCATTACTTTTTGTTCTTCCTCATTAAAAATATCACCGGTTGTATTTAAAAAAATCACGACTTGATAATTGGCCAATGTCTTATCGGTAAATCCATTATTATCTTCCAATAAATCGACTTGGAAAAAGTTTTTAACGCCTAATTGTTGAATAGCCAATACCCCAATATGAATGGATTCATGATGCCAACCTCTTGTAGTTGTTACTAATAAGGCCTTAAACTGTTTCTGAGCCAGTAATTGGAAGGAAATTCCAATAGTTAGAATAGCTAAAAGCAAAACTGATTTTATATATTTCATTGATTAATTATTAATCAACTAATATATGAAATTCGATGCTAATTATAAGTATTATTTCGAATGATTTTCTACCATGAAAATTTCCCTAGTATGTTCAATAAAATGATTAAATAATTCCATCGAAATAAAGCATGCAACATATTTAAATGCATAGCGGATTGCCGCATCTTTTAGTGTTGAAATTTGAGAATATTTTTCTCATTGATTCCTATGCATCGATGACTCTGCCAATCTAGTCGGCTCAAAATTATATGGTTTTTAAATTGGGATAATAGCCGGAATCATCCTTATTTCAATAATCCTACTACAGAATTCTGGGGTTTACCACTACAAAATTTCGGTGTTTTCACGGGGTTTTTTCTTAGAATATTGTAATTGCTTTGTGTAAGAATTAAAAAACAATAAAAATAATTTTTATGAAACTTAGAACCCTTATCTCTTTAACCCTGGTAATCGCTGCTTTAGGATTTGTTTTAATTAATATTAACCAAAGTAACGATTCCACTTTTTATAAGATAGGAACTGCAGTATCGATTTATGCTTTAATAGCAAGCGGTTTTTTCTTTGCATTTGATAAGAAAGAAAACAAAATAGCATAATTAAGAGTATTCAACACCAATCTCTACGTTTAATTTAATGCAATTGTATTTGAGCTTAGTTTCAAGTTTCCAAGGAGGCATGAGACTAAGCTTAATTATGTAAGTATGCATACCGATTTGCAAGTGGTTTTTTGATAAGGATTAATGATATTTTAGTAAAGAAACTGCACAAGTAGTTAAACTTTAAGCTTTTATCATTAAGTAACAAATCAATCAATGTAACTATTTAAGCAAACCGTTTTTATCAGATGTTTCTATTATGCCAAAAGAAGTTTGGTAGATTTTTTTCACGTCTTTTGCTGAAGTATCCACGGGTAATCCACGGAGTAGCCATGGAGTAAAGTTTAATTAGTTTAAGACAATTGGAAATTCAAAGAACTATACAGTTACTAAAAGTAGCAGTCTCTAGTATAAATTACAATATTTTCAAAAATCCAATTGTTATAACTTAAAAAAGTTATAACTTGTTAAAAATAGACATTATGGAACAAATAATAATGCGAACCACTTTACGTAAAATAGGAAATTCTAGGGGCGTTTTATTGACAAAAGAAATCATAGATAAATTGAATATAGTAGATGGTCAGGAGATAGAAGTATCTTTAAATGATGCTTCTTCTATTGTTCTAAAACCTACAAAACTTAAAAAGAAAAAGAGACCGTCTTTGAATCTAGATTTATCTACTTGGGAAGCACAATTTAAGACTGCCATTAAAAAAGGAGAACTACCTGAAAAAGATGTTTTTGCAGGCATGTCAAATAAATTCGATAAATCCTGGTAATCGAAAGTTATGGCTAAAGCATTCTCTCAAAAAAAGTTTACTCAATTCGAAGTTTGGTTAGTTGAATTAGAACCCACCATTGGAAGTGAGGTGAATAAAAAAAGACCAAGTGTAATTATTTCACCACAGGCAATGAATAATACTTTAAATACTGTATTAATTGCACCATTAACTCACACACAAAAAAGTTACCCAACTAGAGTTTACTCAAATTTTAAAGATGAAGAGGGGCAGTTAATGTTGGATCAAATTCGAAGCGTTGATAAGAGTAGACTAAAAAAATTGCTTGGAAGTTTAGATATTGAAACAGGTCCTCTGATTAAGGTTGCTTTATTTGATTG
>CAIJZG010000237.1 GCA_903825065.1 uncultured Bacteroidota bacterium | reverse complement strand
GTTTATTCTTCCTTTAGTTTTTGCATGGGGTCAAGGTAAGACCTCAACTGCAAGTGTATCTTTAGATCCGGAGGATGAAGAGAGCTCTCATTTTATTCCGTCTTTGCATCATGCATAAATTTTTAAATAATATAATTTAAAGTAACCGCTGTATATGAAATATTTTTTTGCTAAAAGGACTTACTTTGCAGGAATAATAGGTTTAATTGTTATCGTCTTATTTGTTAGATGTAATAATGAAAAGTATCCAAAGCCAAACAATGATAAAGAAAAAGTTGAAATAGCTAAGCCAGCGGATGTGGAAGCTTTTATTTTAAATAAAAGTAATTTAACCTCATCTGTTAAAATTCCAGGTGAATTGATCGCATTTCAACAAGTAGATTTATATGCAAAAGTGAATAGCTACATAAAAAAAATGCAGGTAGATGTAGGTTCAGAAGTAAAAGCTGGACAGCTTCTTGCCGAATTAGAAGCACCTGAAATAAATTCTCAATTGTCTGCAGCTGATTCAAAATTAAAATCGCAAGAAGCTATCTATTTTGCAAGTAAGGCAACCTATGATCGTTTATTTGAAACCAATAAAACACCAGGGACTATTTCAAAAAACGATCTTGATCAAGCAAATGCCAAACAAAAATCCGACCTAGCTCAATTAGAAGCAGCTAAATCAAACTATCACGAGATTTTAAATACGAAAGATTATTTGCAAATAAGGGCTCCATTTAATGGTGTCATCACTGCTAGAAATGTAAGTGCTGGTGCCTATGTGGGGCCATCTGGAAAAGGATCTGATTTGCCATTATTCACTTTGCAGGAACATAACAAGTTACGATTAGTAGTTAGTGTGCCTGAAGCATATACTGCTTATATAAGTTCAAAAAGTGAAGTGTCTTTTTCAGTGAATTCAATTTCAAGTGAAAAGTATAAAGCCCAAATTGCCAGATTAGCTGGTGCTTTGGATACTAAACTTCGTTCACAACATATCGAAATGGATGTAGTAAACGAGAGTCATAAATTGTTACCAGGAATGGTAGCAGAAGTAACTATTCCACTCTCCGCAAATACAAACGCTTATATAGTTCCAGCGTCTGCGGTTTTAAATTCTACTAGTGGCGTATTTGTGATTTCGATACATCAAAAAACAAATACCTGGGTGCCAATAAAATCTGGTAGAACCTATGATGGGAGAACAGAAATTTTTGGCACTTTAACATCTGGAGACACTATCCTCACTAAGGCAAGTGAAGAAGTGCGAAATGGTACAGTTATAAATAATTTAATTATTAAGTAACGGATCTTATTTTTTAGAATTAGTTTTTTGCGATGACATCCATTCCATAATTGTTACTGGTTTGCCATTGACTTTAACTAAGCTTCCATTAAAGTCTTGCCTTGGTAGGTTCTCATGTAAATATACCCATGACCAATGTCCGGGGTATATATATCCCTTGCCACCATATAAATTAGTAATATCATTAACATGGTCATAAAAACTAAAGTGAACATTCTTTGCACCTGCTGCCATTAAACGATGATATACAGGTAAAACAGTTTGATCAGGTTTTGTAGTTTCATCATCTTTAGAATGCACAAACCAAATGGGAATGTTTTTAATTTTCTGCATGTCTTCATCACTGATATATTCTGCTTGATAGGCTAGTGAACTGATATAGGCAGCAGCAAAATAATCAGGATGCAGCAATAAAAGTTTCAAAGTCATATAACCACCATTGGAACAACCGCCAATATAAATTCTGCTGGCATCAATTTTTGGGTTCGATTGTACAAAATCTTTTATCAATGCCATTAGTGCATCATTATAAATATCATTAACCTTTCCTGTGGTATAGGATCCTTGACTATTTTGCATCCAGAATGTAGGACTCTGAGGTACTAGAATATAAGCACCATCAAATACTGATTGAATTGCTTCTGATGCATAGTTGGCAGCTTTGTTTCCCAATAGAGCAGTGGTTGGATCAAAACCTCCTTCTCCACCACCATGCAACCAAATAATTAAAGGTGATTTATCTTTTTGATTGGACGGTGCAAAAGACGCATAAGACATGGTTAATTTATCACCGAAAGTAAATTTCCCTTTTAAATCAAATTGATCCACCAATGGCATGATTTTACCAGATGATTTTCGCCAAACATCTAGTGTTTTATGATTGATAATATTGAATTGATAATCTACCCACTGATTTCCTTTGATCCTGGAATATTGAAACGGAGAACTGATGGGCAAATTCGGACCAACTGCAAGTACCAATGTGATATAACGCCCAGTTTTAAGTTTGCCAGCATTTTCATCAGATATATAAGCGTATAAATGCTTCGTTGACCAGAAGACTGATCGGCAGAAATCTCGGTATCACTTGATTTCCTTGTTACATATACAGAGAAATCACTACTATTTATATGCGAAGTGGTATCATCTAAAGCAATAATTACTTTATTAACTGCAGGTCCCCAGTCGAATCCTTCCACAACAAGTTTGTATTCTCCAGTTGATTTGGGATATTCCTTTTGTGCTGAAACTGAAATAGAAAATAAAATGAAACTTAGAAATAAAAAAGTTTTAAATTTCCTCATGGCTGCTTATTATTTAAGGATAAATGCTTGCCTGAATTTAAGATAAACTAATTGAGTAACTAAGAAAAATTTACAAAAACACTTGCCATGAGTACCAACATTAATCAAACCAATCGGCGGGATTTCATTTCTAAAATGGGTATTGGAATTCTCGGAGCTCCATACATTATTAGAAATTTGAATACCCTTCATCAAGTTAAAATAGGAACTATTACCTACTCTTTTAGAGATATGCCACATCAGGATGGAGACTCTATTTTACAATATGTGTTGGAAACTGGAATTAATGCGATTGAATTGATGGGCGACCCAGCCGAAGCATTTGCAGGCAGACCTCAAAGTAAGATCGATATGCATACGGTGTATCCTATTATGAAAAAAAGATACGATAAGGTAGAACTCACAGAGGATGAAAAGAAAATGCTGGTTGATTTCGAAAAGGAAAGGAAATCGAATAATGAAGCAACTGCTGCATGGAGAAAAACTGCATCGATCAGTAAGTTCGAAGAGTTTAGAAAAAAATATAAAAAAGCTGGGGTTTCTATTTATGCCTATAAACCAGATTGTTTTGGCTCTCAAAATACAGAGGAAGATATTCATTTTGGTATGGCTTCTGCTAAGGCATTAGGTGCAAGTCATGTTACTTTGGAATTTACTTCTAATGAAGCACACACTTTAAAACTAGCAACCATTGCGGCTGGTTATGGAATAAAAGTTGGGTATCACGGACATGAACAACAAACGCCTACTTTATGGGATAAGGCTTTAGCGCAATCTCCTGCCAATGGGATCAATGTTGATTTAGGACATTTTGTTGCTGCAGGTAATAAAAATCCATTAGAATTTGTAAAAGCAAAAAATGATCGAATTCTAAGTATGCATATCAAAGACAGACTTACTCCAGAACATGGGAAGGGCAATGTTGTTTGGGGAAAAGGTGATACACCAATTGCCGATGCTTTAAAATTAATGCGCGACCAGAAGTATACCTTCCCGGCTACCGTTGAAATGGAATATGAGGTTCCAAAAGATTCTGATCCAGTGAAGGAAGTAAAAAAATGTGTGGAGTTTTGTAGAAATGTATTGGGATAAATAGAATAGTTCTATCACATAAAAATAATGCTACCTAAATTAGGTGGCATTATTTTTTTATAGCGGTATAATTTGTAAGTGTACCAATTCCATCAATCGTAATTTCAATCACATCGCCTTCAGCCAATGTAAAATCATTCGAGGGAACCAGACAAGTGCCCGTCATTAAAAAACTACCAAATGGGAAATCCATTTCCTGGTATAGCCAATCTGCTAGTTCTGGCAGGGTTCTTTTAATGCGGCTCACCGATGTTGAATCATGATACATTTGTTGCCCATTACGTATAATTTTCATCGAGATGGTTGTTTCAATAGGCAACGGAACTCCGGGCACATAGAGACAGGGCCCAATGCCTGCACTTCTTTCATATATTTTTGCTTGTGGCAGGTATAAAGCGTTTTCTCCTTCAATACTCCTTGAACTCATATCGTTGCCAATCGTATACGCTTCAATAATACCCCATGAATTGATGAATAACGTGAGCTCAGGTTCAGGTACATTCCAAGTAGAATCTTTGCGAATGTTTACGGTATCCTTATGTCCAGCAACCCTATGTGGCAATGCTTTGAAGAAGAGTTCGGGTCTGACCGCATCATAAACTTTATTATATAAATCCGCTGCACCAGATTCTTTGGATTCATCCATACGTGCAGACTTACTTCGCAAATAAGTAACCCCTGCTGCCCAAACTTCTTGCTGGCCAATTGGAGCCATCAATTCATGATGCAAACATGCCTCTGCTTTCTCTGTGCTTATTGCAGATACGGGGCTTGCCTTTTGCTGTAAATAATCATGCAGGTTATTTCGGTTGATGAGTTCATTCCAAGGCTGCTGCAAATAATAGAAGGAATCTAACTGCTGAAGTAAGGCACCTGTTTTAATTTTATAAAGTTTCATATAAATCAAATATAAAAATTAAACAAAATTTTGAAGTATTAATACGCCTATCAAACCTACAATTGCAAGAATTGTTTCCATAATTGTCCAAGAACGTAAAGTGTTTTTTATAGAAACACCAAAGTATTCTTTGAACAGCCAAAAACCAGAATCGTTCACATGCGATAAAACCATTGATCCAGACCCGATGCTAAGGGCAAGTAAATTTGGGTTAATACCAGTTTTGAGTAAAATTGGTAAAATAAGTCCTGCAGTTGTTATTCCAGCTACAGTAGAAGAACCTGTAATGACTCGCAATGCCGCTGCAATTAACCAAGCAATAATTAGCGGATTAACTAAACTATTATTTGTGATTAATAAAATTTGGTCTCCTAAATGCATGACTTGTAAAATTTCTTTAAATGCACCGGCACCTCCAAAAGTAAGTATCAG
>CAIJZG010000236.1 GCA_903825065.1 uncultured Bacteroidota bacterium | reverse complement strand
TCGGTAACTTTTGTTATCCATTTAACATTGGGAGTATTATTTGGAACTCTTCCATACATTTCATTTTCAAAATCTTCTATGATCTCTTTGCGTCTTTCATTTTTCCACTGTGCAGCCGTATTTACTTTGCTTCCATTTTTAAATTGAAGTGGATCTGGAAGTTGTGGACAAGGATCAGCATTTTGTTCATCTTCATTGGAATGATTAGGAGCAGATTGATTAGAATTCGGACCGGTTCTTAATTTGATGATCCCTAATTGTTTCAACATTTGTTCATGATCCTGCTGGGTACTAAAAATAGATAATCTGGGATACTTGCTGCTATCCATATCTTCTTGCGCATTAGCAGAATACATGAAGATTATTAAAAAAAAAGGAATTGAATATTTTTTCATTTTGATTGATATAAATTAAATAAATGTTTTCTATCAATGAAGTTCAGTCATTAAAGAATTTATAATGACCTATGAATACCTAATTCCAATCCCCTTAACTCAGCCAAGCCTTTCAATCTGCCGATAGCTGAATATCCCGGATAAGATTTTTTTGAAAGATCAGCCAACATTTGGTGACCATGATCTGGCCGCATCGGAAGAGCTGTTTTTCTTCTTTTCATTATCATCAAGAGCTCTTTTATAACAGCATACATATCAACATCTCCCTCCAAATGATTGTCTTCAAAAAAATTCCCATTTTCATCCCGCTTAGTGCTTCTTAAATGAACAAAATGAATAGAATCACCAAATTGTTGAAGCATATGAACCAAATCATTATCTGGTCGAACCCCAAAGGATCCAGTACAAAAACACAAACCATTGGCTACTGAAGGAACTGCATTTAAAAGATCTTGAATATCTTTTTCAGTACTCATGATGCGCGGCAATCCTAATATGGAATAAGGAGGATCGTCGGGATGGATCGCCATTTTCAAATGACATTTTTCGGCGACTGGTGTTATCTCTTTTAAAAAATAATAAAGATGCTCCTTTAATTGATCAGCGCTAATATGCTCATAACTTTTTAAAGCTGCTAAGATTTGTTCAGGAGTAAAAGCAACTTCACTTCCTGGTAGACCTAATAGCACATTTTTATACAATTCCGCTTGCTCATTTTCTGACATGCTAAAATATTTATGCTTAGCAATTTCTATTTCCTCTTCAGAGTAATCATTTATAGCATTGGGTCTTTCTAGTAAATAAATATCAAAAGCAATAAAAGCAGCGCGCTCAAATCTTAAAGCCAAACTTCCATTTGGAAGCTGAAAGTTGACATCAGTTCTCATCCAATCCAAAATAGGCATGAAATTATACGTGATTACTTGAATCCCGCAACTAGCCAAGTTTTCTAAGCTAATTTTATAGTTAACAATATCTTGTATATATTTTCCAGTCTGTTTTTTTATATCCTCGCTTACTGGCAAACTTTCTACCACTTTCCAATTAAGCCCGTGCTCCTCAATGATACTCTTTCTTTTTAAAATTTCTTCCTTAGTCCAGATCTCACCAACTGGAATATGATGCAATGCAGTAACAACTCCACTGCAACCTGCTTGACGTAAATCCCATAAACTTACGGGGTCATTAGGCCCAAACCATCGCATTGTTTGATTCATCAAATACATATCAATGTTTTTATAAGCTATACTAATTCTTTTAATTGTAGTAAGAATTGAGAAATAACTGTTTTATAGGTTGAATATAAGGGGATTTGATTAAAATTGTAAGCGATTGTATTTAAAAGCCAAAAGAAAAAAATCACATGAAGCTAATAGGTATTTTGATATGTTCACTTTTGTCGTTCCAATTTACCTATGCAGAAAGTGGTTATCAACTTTGGCTTCGATATCATCAGATAAGAAATCAAAAGATACTGATTGAGTACCAACACAATATTCGTTTAGTTTATATTGAAAGTTCATCCCCAACTTCAGCTATTTTAAAAAGTGAAATCGTAAATGGCCTAAAGGGTTTATTAAATAAAAAAATATCCATTACAAAAAATAAAGTTGAAGCTGATCTTCTATTTAATATAAATACTAAGACTGCAACCAATTCTGAGGAAGGATTTGATATTCATTCCATTAAAAACAAGGATAACAAATTTAAAGTTTATATATCCGCAAAAAAAGATATAGGCCTGTTATATGGTGGATTTCATTTTTTAAGAATCTTGCAAAATGAACAGTCAATTGATACCATCAATATCAATAGCTCACCTTCCCTATCAATTAGAATTCTAAACCATTGGGACAATTTGAATAGATCTATAGAAAGAGGCTATGCAGGAATTTCTATTTTCAACTGGCATACATTACCCGATTATATTGATCAACGTTATATTGATTATGCAAGAGCTAATGCATCCATTGGAATAAATGGAACTGTTTTGACTAATGTAAATGCCAACGCTACAATTTTAACAACAAGCTATTTACTCAAAGTAAAAGCATTGGCTGATTTATTTAGGCCCTATGGAATTAAGGTTTACCTAACTGCAAGATTTTCTGCCCCAATTGAATTAGATAAACTTAAAACGGCTGACCCTTTAAATTCAGAAGTACAGCGTTGGTGGAAGAACAAAGCAAAAGAGATTTATGAACTTATACCCGACTTTGGTGGTTTTTTAGTGAAGGCAAATAGCGAAGGACAACCTGGTCCGCAAAATTACGGACGAAGTCATTCAGATGGGGCTAATATGCTAGCTGATGCAGTGGCTCCCTATCATGGAATTATTATATGGCGGGCATTTGTATATAATAATGAAATAGCTGAAGACAGATTCAAACAAGCATATAATGAATTCAAACCACTTGACGGAAATTTTAAAAAAAATGTTTTAATACAAGTTAAAAATGGCCCGATAGATTTTCAGCCAAGAGAGCCCTTTCATCCATTGATAGGTGCAATGCCTAAAACACCGATGATGATGGAAGTGCAACTTACCCAAGAATATCTTGGACAAGCCACCCATTTGGTTTATGAAGCACCCATGTTCAAAGAAATTTTACAAACAGATTCTTATGTGAAGGGTACCAACAGTTCAATAGCATCAATTATCAATGGTGATTTATTTGAACACCAACAAATGAATGGCATGAGTGGAGTGGCAAATATTGGAAATGATATCAATTGGTGTGGACATCCCTTTGCACAAGCAAATTGGTATGCCTTTGGAAGATTAACCTGGAATACAAATTTAACATCGGAAGAAATTGCTACCGAATGGATCAAACAAACTTTTGGAACGCAACAAGAAAGCATAAAAAGCATTCAAAAAATCATGTTAGGATCCTATGAGTCAATGGTAGAATATATGACCCCATTGGGCTTACATCATATCATGGGTAATGGAAATCATTATGGTCCGTTGCCCTGGGGTAATTCATTTTCAAGAGCAGATTGGAATCCAGTATATTATCATAAGGCAGATAGTTTAGGTATTGGATTCAACCGCACCAGCTCAGGTACAAACGCTTTAAGCCAATATAATAAAGAGGTTCAAATAAAATGGGCTGATAGCAGTACATGCGATGAAAAATATTTGCTTTTTTTCCATCATGTGAGTTGGAACCACCCAATGAAGAGCGGCAGAAATCTCTGGAATGAATTGTGTTATACATACAATGATGGAGTTGAAAGAGTAAAAGAGATGGAGCGCTTATGGATATCAACTAAAAACAATATTGATGGGGATCGTTACCATCAAGTTGAACAATTACTAAAAATTCAACTAAAGGAAGCAGAATGGTGGAGAGATGCCTGTTTGTTATATTTCCAAACTTTTAGTAAACAACCATTTCCGAAAAATTTTCCGTTGCCCCCACATGATTTAAATTATTATCAATCGCTACAATTTCCATATGCACCGGGAAATGCACAATAAATGATACATATGAAAAAACAACAGTTAGCAATTGTAACAGGAGGTGCTTCAGGAATAGGCCTCGCTATCGCAGAATCTTTTACTAAAAATAAAATCAGAACAATTATTATAGGAAGGGACAAAAAAAAGTTGCAATCTGCAAAAAAGAAACTAGGTAATTATTGCGAACCCATTTCATTTGATCTAACTAATTTAAAAGAGGTCCCTAACCTAATAAAATATATCATCAAAAATTTTGGTTATATTGATATTTTAGTGAATAATGCAGGTATTAATCAAAAGAAAGAATTTACTGAAGTTACTGATGAAGAATTTTCAAATATCATTCAAACGAATCTTCAGTCAGTGTTCTCCATCTCTCGAGAAGTGGTAAAAAAAATGATCCTGAAAAAAAATGGTGTTATAATAAATATCAGTTCGATGGCATCGCAATATGGTATCCCAAAAGTTATAGCTTATACCGCTTCTAAAAGTGCCATTGAGGGAATGACAAGGGCAATGGCTGTTGAGCTGTCGCCTAAAGGAATAAGAATAAACTGTATTGCACCTGGATTTATTGAAACAGAGATGAGTGCCAAAGCTTTGAATAACGATCCTGAAAGAAAAAACAAAGTACTAGGCAGAACACCCTTAGGATATTTAGGTGAACCCAAAGATATTGCTACAACAGCTCTTTTTTTGGTAAGTGATGCAGCAAAATATATTACTGGGGCTGTTTTGCCAGTTGACGGAGGAAACTCGATAGGATTTTAAATCAATAAAAATTTGTTTTAATGAAAATTTCTAAAATACTCAGCATTCTTATTTTTTATTCCCTAACAACTAACGCTCAAATTAAGCTTCCCAGATTAATCAGCGATAGTATGATTTTACAAAGAGATATCCCGTTAAATATTTGGGGTAAGTCTTCTCCTTCTGAAAAGATCGATATCGTTTTTAATCAAAAAAAATATAGCACTATTGCAGATGCTCAAGGTAATTGGCAAACTACTTTGCCTCCTCAAAAAGTAGGCGGGCCCTATAATATGCAATTAACGGGGATAAATAAGATTACGCTGAAAAATATACTGATAGGTGATGTTTGGGTATGTAGTGGTCAATCCAATATGGAACTTGAAATGGTAAGATTAAAGTATCAATATCCCGATGAGATTGCACATGCCAATAACCAATATATTCGTCAGTTCACCATTCCAGATACTTATGATTTCAATATGATGAAAGATGATGTAAGGGACGGCAAATGGTTTTCAGTTAATTCAAATAATATTAATCAATTCTCAGGTGTTGCTTATTTCTTTGCAAAAGAATTGTATAAAAAATATAAAATCCCCATTGGTTTAATCAATTCGGCATTGGGCGGATCACCTGCAGAAGCCTGGATAAGTGAAGATGCCATTAAAAAATTCCCCCTTTATAACAAAGAGCTACTTTATTTTAAGAATCAGAAAAATATCGACTCCATTGAACAGTCAGACAATAATAGAATAGCAAACTGGTATCATGAATTATCAAATAAAGATGAGGGCATTCAATCAAATTGGGCAAGTGAAAATTTAAATGATCAAGATTGGAAGACGTTAAATGTACCTGGGTATTGGAGTAATAATTCTGGACAGAATATTAATGGCAGTGTTTGGTTCAGAAAGGAATTTGTTTTACCCTCTTCCATGTTGCATGAAAAAATAAAATTAGAATTAGGAAGAATTGTAGATGCAGACTCCGTATTCATTAATGGAATATTTGTAGGCAGCACTTCCTACCAGTATCCTCCAAGAAGGTATGAATTAAAAGAAGGCATTCTGAGAGAAGGGAAAAATTCCATTGTGGTTAAAGTCATTAGTAATATTGATAAAGGTGGATTTGTATTAGACAAAAAATATGAATTGACTACTGTTTCCGACACCATTCCATTATCCGGAATATGGAAATATAAAGTAGGTGCAATGATGCCATCATTAGCAGGCCAAACCTTTATCAGATGGAAACCAGTAGGGTTGTTTAATGCAATGATTGCTCCATTAATTAAATACAAGATCAAGGGTGTTATCTGGTATCAAGGAGAATCTAATACACAAAAACCAGAAGAGTATTATGATCTAATGCAAACATTAATAACTGATTGGCGTCATCAATGGAAGCAACACGGTTTTCCTTTTCTATATGTGCAGCTTGCCAATTTTATGGAACCAAAATTAGATCCATCAGAAAGTATGTGGGCAGCAACCAGGCAAGCGCAGCTTAAAACACTTTTAGTTCCTAATACAGGGATGGCTGTTGCTATAGATTTAGGTGTGTGGAATGATATTCATCCTGAAAATAAAAGCGATGTGGGATATCGCTTATCCTTATTAGCCAGAAAAATCGCTTATAAAGAATCTGCATTAACTGCTTCAGGCCCTATCTATCAATCGTTTCGAGTTTCAGAAAATAAAGTTATTCTTAATTTTAGTAGTATCGGGAAAGGACTCATCATTAAAAATCAAAAAAAACTGCAAGGGTTTGCGATTGCAGGAGAGGATAAGAAGTATGTTTGGGCTAATGCCTACTTAAATAATAATAAAGTAATCGTTTCAAGTGAAAAAATTAAAAAACCATTATACGTCAGATATGCATGGGCAGATAATCCAATAAATGCTAATTTATATAATCAAGAAGGGCTTCCTGCTTCTCCATTTACTACAGAAAAATAGGTACTACTTTGATTTTATCTTAGCATAGCATTTACTATAAAATATAAAATAGAAGGACAAAGTAAACATCCCATTGCTGTATGAAAGGTTGCTGTTAAAGCACCATAGGGAACTAATTTAAGATCTGTTGCAGCTAGTCCGGCTGAAACACCACTAGTGGATCCAACTAATCCACCAAAGATCATAGCTGTCTGAGGATTATTAATACCTAAGGGTTTTGCTAAAAATGAAGTTGAAATAGTTACTATAATCGATTTGATTACACCGATTGCGATACTGATGGCAATCACATCACTACTGGCTCCTACAGCAGAACCAGTAACTGGACCTACAATAAATGTACAAGCACCAGCCCCAATAGTGGCAATACTTTTAGCATCATGGTAACCCATTAAAAAAGCAATTGACCCCCCTAATATAAATGCAACTACTGTACCTATCACTAAACTTAATAAACCAACCAATCCGGTTTTTTTGATCTCCGTAAAACTTGCCCCTAAGGCTGTTGATACAATTGAAAAATCTCTAAGCATGGAACCGCCTAAAATGGCCATCCCAGAAAATGCAGGAATAGAAGCTAATCCATTTTCACC
>CAIJZG010000235.1 GCA_903825065.1 uncultured Bacteroidota bacterium | reverse complement strand
AGTTCTTGGCCAACTTGAAAATTAAAATGCCCACCTGTTTTACCAAATGAAAACTTATGCGAATAGCCATTGATATTTTTCCCATCAATTCCATATTGTGAACTATTGGCAATCTTTCCCTGCCATTCGTAAGTATTCTTTTTATTATTAAAATCAAATAATAAAGCACTCACATTTGCATCGTAATCTTTACCACTTCTCATGGTATTTGTATTGATAAATGAAATGGACGAATTATATTTCAGACTTTGATCCAGCACCATAATATTATAATTAATCAAGGGAGCTGTTTGAATTCTTCTGATGTTATTTTTATCATCTCCAACGGAAGCAAACATGGGGTTGGTAATAGCATTAAAAAAACCTATTCCTAACTTACTCTCAGTGCGTCCTGAAATTTTAAATGCATTTATTAGTTTTGATTCAGTTGGATTATCAATGATATGTTCATTGGATGTAAGTTGGCCAGCTACTTCATCATGGTGCATTGGCATACCCCCAACTCTCCTGGAATAAAATAAATCGCCTTTAGAAAACAAGTCAGTTCCTTCCGTGAAGAAACTCCTATTCTCATTATATTTCACTTCAAATGGTGTAAGATTCAACACTTGATTATCACTTTGAACTTGACCAAAGTCTGGGATCAACGTCATGTCCAAAGTAAAACTCTGATTAATCCCATATTTAACATCCATTCCTCCATTAATGCTGGTTTTAGTATTGCTGACTGAAGGATCGTTATAGGGGTAATGGTTTATATAGCTAGAAAAATACGGACTAAATTGTAATCGAATTGGTGGTTTTATATTTTCTAATCCCGTCCAAAAAGCTTCCTGAGTAAGTATGCCATTTACATTTGGATCAACTGGATTCCATGAAAATGTTTGAGAAGTCTTTTTTCTTTGTCTGATCAAAGTTATGCCCCAATCCTGTACTGGCTTAGTGCTAAATCTGATAGCAGATAAAGGAAGAAATATTTCAAAAGTCCAGCCATCATTTTTAATTTTTGTGGCACACTTCCAAACAGCGTTCCAGCTAAAGTCTTCATTATTACCATTCTGATTGGGAGAGAATTTTGCATCCATTTGTTCACCTAGTGGTGTAATAAAATATTCAAACCCATTGGTCTTGTCTTTATAGGTATCAAAGATTACACCCACAAAATCATTATTTCCAAATCCATCCCGACCAGCTAATTCTGTAGAGATACTATCTTTTGATAATTCATGACAGTAGCCTCCAATATATATGCCATCATTACTATACAGCATATACATTTCTGTTCTATTAGTTTTTGTTTCTTTTGCAAAAGGTGTGGGTCTGAATTCAATAAAGTCTGTTGCCAAGGGAGCAGTTTTCCATGCCGAATCTGATAGTTCACCATCAATTACGATAGTTCCAGTAAAACGTTGTGCGGGCAATGATTTTGGCGGAGGTATTTTATTTTGCGCCCGACTTCTAAATACAGCGATGCATAAAAAGGCGATTAGTAGAATTGATATATGTAGTTTTTTCATTGCGCAGTTATTAAAGACAAAGTAATACGTATATGTACCCTGCTTTGTTACCGCTTATACCAATAAAGCTTTTATTAACTTTTATTAGCATTCATTAACCTAAGAGTAATATTTATAATTATTTTTTTAAAATATTATGAGTGGTAAAATATTATCATTAAAAATTTTAATAAAATCTAGAAAATACATTCAATTATAAATTCATTTTTTTCAACTCACTTATTGCATAATTACAAGCTCTT
>CAIJZG010000234.1 GCA_903825065.1 uncultured Bacteroidota bacterium | reverse complement strand
GATACATATGAGAAACACATTGCTTGCTTTTATTACCCTCCTATTTTCACATCAGCTGATGGCCCAGTCTATTAGCTTTGCCTTCCCCGTTCAAACAAAAACTACCGACGGAATCATTGAAGGAAATTATAATTCAAAAACCGGTATCCAAACTTATTTTGGTGTGCCTTTTGCCAAACCACCCGTTGGAGATCTTAGATGGAAAGATCCACAGGCTGTAGAACCTTGGAAAGGAGTTAAAGAAACCAAGAATTTTGGACCACGCCCCATGCAGTTAATGGTGTTTGGTGATATGGATTCAAGATCATCCGGTCTAAGTGAAGATTGTCTTTATTTGAACGTATGGACTCCTGCAAAAAGAAACACAAAGAACCTACCAGTTCTTGTTTACTTCTATGGCGGAGGCAATGCGGCTGGTGATGCATCGGAACCTCGTTATGATGGTGAAGCCATGGCTAAGAAAGGAATCGTTGTAATAACTTGCAACTATCGTTTAAATATATTTGGCAATTTTGCCCACCCTGAATTAAGTGCAGAATCACCACATAAATCTTCGGGTAACTATGGTTATTTTGATCAACTCGCTGCCCTAAAATGGGTGAATAAAAATATCGCAGCATTCGGCGGAGATCCAAACCACGTAACCATTGCAGGTGAATCTGCTGGATCCATCGCAGTTAGTTATCAAATGGCTTCCCCCCTCTCAAAAGGATTAATTCATGCAGCCATTGGCGAAAGCGGCGCTGGCATTAATCCTACAATGGCACCAGTTTCAAAAAAGGATGCTGAGAAAGAAGGAAAAGATTTTACTGATAAATTTAAAATCAAATCTTTAAAAGAATTAAGAGCACTTTCTACTCGCGAAATATTTGAAATGCATCAAGAAACTGGACGCTTCGGATATCCCGTTGTATTAGATGGTTACTTCTTACCAAAAACAGTAGTTGAAATTTTTAATGCAGGAAAACAAGCACAAATTCCTTTACTCGTTGGATGGAATTCTGCTGAAATTCCTGGTCAGGCTTTTATGCAAGGCAAACCTTATACCGTAGATAACTTTGTAGCACAAGTAAAAAAAGAATATCCCAATAATACAGATGAAGTTCTTGCTGCTTATCAGGCAAATACAGTTGATGAAGTAGAACTTGCTGCTACAGCACTTGCAGCTGATAAATTCATCGCTTATAGCACCTGGAAATGGTTTGACTTGCATAGAAAAAACAGCAATCAAGATGTGTATCGTTACTTATACAGTAAAATCAGACCTGCCATGGTTGATCAAACTTTGGTACCCGGACTTGCAGGAGGCACACAAACAAAATCAGATGCCCCAGTTGCAAAAGCACCTAAAGCTGTTGGTGCCCCGCACGCATGCGAAATAGAATATTGTATGGGTAATTTGCATTTAGTAAAACAATACGCATGGACAGCAGATGACAAAAAAGTTTCAGAAACCATGTCAAACTATTTTGCAAATTTCATTAAAACATATAACCCCAATGCTGGCAATTTACCAGAATGGAAATCTGCTAAAGGAAGTGACGGCCACCCACCAGTAATGGTCATCGACGTTACTTCAAGAACAGAAAACGCAGCGCATGATAACCGTTATGAATTACAAGATAAAT
>CAIJZG010000233.1 GCA_903825065.1 uncultured Bacteroidota bacterium | reverse complement strand
GCACCTGATTCTTTTGTTCTATCAAGAATAGCAATTGATTTAACTGATGCAGGTAAAGCATTAATAAAATGCTCTAATGAGAAAGTTCTATATAAACGAACCTGGATAACGCCAGTTTTTTCTCCTGTAGCATTTAATGCCTCCATAGTTTCTGCTACTGTTTCTCCACCAGATCCCATCACGATAATTACGCGGTCTGCATCAGTAGCTCCAGAGTATTGAAATAATTCATATTTTCTGCCAGTGAGTTTTTCGAATTCACGCATGCTATCCTCTACCATTTGAGGAAGATTATTATAGAAAGTATTTACTGTTTCTCTTCCCTGGAAATAAACGTCGGGATTTTGAGCAGTACCTCTGATAAAAGGATGTTCAGGATTTAGGCCTCTATTTCTATGAGCAATTACTAACTCATCAGGAATCATGGATTTGATTTGCTCATCAGTAAGTAATTCCAATTTATTTACTTCATGAGAAGTGCGGAATCCGTCAAAGAAATGTACAAATGGAATTCTAGATTTTAAAGTTGCATTTTGAGCAATCAATGCAAAATCGTGTGCTTCCTGAACACTAGCAGAGCTTAATAAAGCGAAGCCTGTAGTTCTTGCTGCCATTACATCCTGATGATCACCAAAGATAGATAACCCTTGAGCAGCCAGTGAACGTGCAGCTACGTGAAAAACGGTAGCAGTTAATTCACCTGCAATTTTGTACATATTTGGAAGCATCAACATTAAACCTTGTGATGCAGTAAATGTAGTAGTAAGAGATCCGGTTTGTAAAGCACCATGAACGGTACCCACAGCACCAGCCTCACTTTGCATTTCCATAATATCTGGAACGCCGCCCCAAATATTTTTGGTTCCTTTAGAGGCCCATTCGTCGGCCAATTCTGCCATCGTTGAAGAGGGAGTGATAGGGTAGATAGCACAAACTTCGTTGACGCGGTATGCCACATACGCAGCTGCTTCGTTTCCGTCGATGGTAGAGATTATATTTTTATTAGGCATTAGTAGTTTCATTTATGGGTTCTGAAATCATTTCTATAGCGTGACAAGGGCATTGTTCATAACAAACAGCACATCCTGTACAAGCCTCTAAATTGAATTTGTAGCGGTTGCCTTTTCCTAATTTAATTATGGCATTTTCTGGACAAGCTCCAAAACAACCATCGCACTCAAAACAGTTACCACAGCTTAAGCAACGTTGTGCTTCAAACCTTGCTTCTGCTTCCGAGAAACCAGCATTGATTTCTTCGAATGATTTGATGGCTTCTGATGGGGCTAATTTATCTTGTTCTTTTTGTGGGGCTTCTGTTTTGTACCACATATGCAGTTTTCTATATCCTGCAGTAGGGTGTTTCTCGCCTTTTGAATAAGATTGATTTTCTAGAAAACTACAAATTGTTTTTGCAGCTTTTTTTCCATGACCAATAGCAATAGTGGAGCTTCTGTTTTCACCTGGAAGTGTATCACCACCTGCAAAAATACCGGTATGGCCTGTCATTCTTTGTCCATCAATAATGATTGTGCCATCTTCATTTAATTGAATACCATCAATGGGTTTCAAAAACGCTGTATCAGCTGCCTGACGGTTAGCAATAATTAATATATCTGCATCGATGGTTTCGAATTCTGCTGTACCTATTGCTTTATTCTTTTCAACTTTTAGTGTTTCAAAGCTGATTTTGTTATTTTCAATTTTTTGAATCTTTTTGTATAATTGAACATCTACACCTTCAGCCAGCGCATCTTCTGTTTCATAGTCATAAGCAGGCATCATTTTTTTATCACCTGGAAAATACACGAGTGCTTCTGAACCATAACGCTTAATTATCCGGGATAAATACATGGCTAATTTACCACCACCGTAAACAACTACTTTCTTATGCAGGTAGGCACTTGGATTAATTTTGATTTCAGCAAAGAACTCAAAAGCCGTTTTGATAGATAATGAATTGTCGTGATCAAAAATCTCTTCCTGAATTTTTTGTGCGCCTATGCCGAGGTATACGGCATCAAATTTTCCGTCGTGCTTGAGCCCCATTAAGTCATCTACTTTTGAATTGAGTCGTATAGTAACGCCCATTTGTGCAATACGGTTAATTTCGGTATCCAAAATTTCTTTGGGTAATCTATATTCAGGTATACCAGACCACATCAGGCCTCCAATATGACCACTTGCTTCATGGATTTCTACTTCATGACCAGCTTTTGCAAGATGGTAGGCTGCAGAAAGTCCACTAGGGCCTGCACCAACAACTAAAACCCTTTTGCCGGTGGGTAGCACTTTTGTACGTAATTGCCAATTATTTTTAATTGCTTCATCGCCAATAAATCGTTCTACCGCATGAATATTAACGGTATCGTCGATATGGTTTCTGTTACAGCCTGTTTCGCATGGTTTTACACAAATCCTACCCATGATTCCCGGGAAGGGATTGTCTTCCATCATCGTTTGAAAAGCCTCGAAATAATTGCCGGCTTGAGCAAATGCCATCCAACCCTGAATATTTTCACCAGCTGGACAAGCACTGTTACAAGGTGGCATAAAATCCATATAAACCGGACGTCTTGATCTTAAGGCACCAGTACCTTCTGAGTGGGTAGTAAGGTCTACTGGTTTTGTAATGTCGTTTTCAGGCATATTGTTTGTTTTTTCAGAATTTCAAATGGGTTACTAAATGCTGTTTAAACATTATTTCATCAAATTGTAGTGTGAAATTAGCAACCCATGGTTTTCAAAACAATGACTTTGTGCATATAGGAACATGAGCAATGTCATATTCAGATTCAAAATAAAATCTAATAAATATTTAATTTAATTATCATATGTAATATTCATTGCTTTATACATTAAAATTCAGAATTTAGTTCACTAGAGAATTATTTTTAACGGTTTTATTGAATTTTAAAACTGTTTACGAAAAAATGTCACTAACTGATGATTTTCTTTCTCATCTTTATTTATATTGTTGAATAAACTCATTTCAAAGCGAACTCAATTATGCAATCGGCGGCCGCAATTTCTTTTATTTTAGATAAGTTAGCTCATGAATTAAGTAGTTCATTGACGTATCATAATTTGAGTCATACTGAGCGGGTAATTCAGCATGTTTCAGTTATAGCAGAAGAGGAGGGTGTGATTGGACATCAACGAGATTTATTATTAGTTGCAGCTGCTTACCATGATGCTGGTTTTATAGAAGTATATGTATAACGTCAAAAGAAAGTGTACTAATTGTTAGTTAGTGTTTCTCTGTTTTTAAATGTACTGATTTTTTTAGTTTTTATAGGATTTGG
>CAIJZG010000232.1 GCA_903825065.1 uncultured Bacteroidota bacterium | reverse complement strand
TATTGGCTCCATCAACAGCAAGATGGATATACTTATTGGCATTTTCATCTAACTGACTTTCATATTTTTTTTGCAACAACAGAAGAAAGCTAGCAACCATTCTTAATGGTTCCTGAAGATCATGTGAAGCAACATATGCAAATCTTTCCAACTCAACATTAGATTTTGCAAGTTCTTCTGCTCTAGTTTTTAATTTGTCGTTTAAATCCTTGAGCATAATTTCCGATTCCTTTTGCTGGGAAATATCCCTTGTTGCGCCAATCATTCTAATGGCTTTCTTTTGTTCATCTCTAGTTACAAACCCTTTTTCATATACATAGGCATAATTATTATCTGGTTTTAAAAACCGGAAGGAAGATGTCCATTGGAATTTATTAGGATCTTCCAATAATTTTTTCATCCTCGCACTTTCTACAACCAAATCTTCAGGGTGAATTCTCGATTTCCAGAATTCGTTGTTCCCGGTATTTGGATTATTCTCTGTATCTATTAGATTCAATAATCCATCTCCAGTTCTAAAAACTTCTCCCGTATTTATATTCCAATCCCAGATAATATCATTCGTTGCTTTTCCTACTAAGTCGTAACGTTCATTTGCTTCAATAATTTCCTGTTCGTGTTTTTTACGTTCATTGATAGATCTGAAAAATATAGAAATACCTTCTGTGGTTGGATAGAAGCTTTCTTCATACCAATGTGAAGAATCTTTGGATTGGAATTCAAAATGTATAGGTTCCTTTTCAAGGAGGGCTTTTTGGAAGTTATCGTAAAACAGCCCTACTTTCAAGTATGGATAAATCTCGAAAATATTTTGGCCTACTAATTCCTCTGCATTTCTCTTCAATAGAATTTGTGCCGGTTTATTTATATAATTAAAATTAAACTCATTATCTAAAGCATAAAAACAATCAGAAATGCTTTCTAGAATATTTTCTCTTTCAAGTTCCATCTGTTTTTTCTCAGTAATATCCTTAGCAATTGCAAAAATCACAGCTTCTTCTGAGATAGGAATAGCAGTCCATGATAACCATTTTATCTTGCCCGATTTAGTAATTACTTTATTTTCATAATTCACCAAACTTTCGCCTTTTAAATAATTTACTTTTTCACTTGAGAAAATCTCTCCGATATTCATGTTATTGAAACCAGTTACATTGGGCTTAAGCATTTCTTTTTCAGTATAGCCAAGTAAATTTGTTACGGCTTGGTTTATTTTTTTAAATTGTCCATCAAACCCAAGTATGCATAAAAGATCAGGGGATAAATTAAAAAAACGATTCAGCTCATCATCTGTCCTTGATTTTTGAATATTAGATCCTATTTGCTTACTAATTTTATTTAATAAATCGGAAGATATTTGTTCAAATGAAAATGGACTATCACTGAAGAAATTGAACATGGCAATTACTTGGTCATTGTAAAAAATCGGGACCAATAGTACACTAGTAAGACCAGCTCTTTCTGCATTTTCTTTACACAAAAATTCAGAGGAATATATATCATCGAAATATAAAATTCTTTCTTCATCCCATGCTTTACCCATTACTCCAACTTTACGAACCGAATATTCCAGGGGTTGAAATTTTCTAAACAAAGAGGCCTTTTCAGTTTTTGACCAATTTGCCTTATACAACATTTTTGTATCATCGATATTTACAATCCAAGCTTCGGCATAGGCATAGCCAAAATAATGACTAATTTTTTCAATGGCAATACTTAAAGACAATTCTAAAAAGTCATTACTATTAATAGTTTGTATTAAATCGTAAAAGAATTCATTTTCTAATTGTTCTTTTTTGTATTTTGAAATATCTCTTTGTATTGAGATCCAGTGTGTTATATTCCCTTTTTCATTTGCCAGCGGAATAACAGATAAGTTTACCCAATAAGTTTCTCCATTTTTTTTATAATTGATAACTTCAATCTCACAGCTTTCCTGATTTTGTAATGCCACTTTTAAACGATCCAATTCAGCTCTATCAGTCCTATCTCCTTGCAATATTTTTGGAGATTTTCCAATAATTTCATTACCTGTATAACCTGTTAACTTAGTAAATGCCTCATTAACATACAATATTTTAGGACCCGCCGAATCAATATTTTCCGCTTCAGTAATTAATACAACATCGGTACTATTAGTAATAACCGATTTAAATAATTTTAATTGAAGCTCTTCCTTTTTTTGAGAAGTTATATCCTGCATTGCGCCTATCATTCGAATGCCCTTCCCTTTTTTATCTCTTATAACAATTCCTTTATTTCTTACAAAGGAAATATCCCCATCAGCTTTTTTGAATCGGTAATCTTCTGCCCAATTACTTTCTTTACTTTTTATTACAGAATTGATGCTATTCAATATTCTTTGTCTGTCTTCGTCATGAATATGCTCATGCCAAACTACTATATCTCCTTTATTTCCATGAAGTTCATGTCCAAATAATCTTAAAAAGCCTTCGCCCCAATACATCTCATTATTTTCTAAATTCAAATCCCAAATTGCATCAAAAGTTGCTTTAGTAACATATTCATATCGATCATGACTATCCTGTAGGGCTTTTAATGCTAACTTAATATCGGTAATTTCATATTGCACAGACATACTTGCAATCACAATTCCGTTCTGATCGCGAATGGGCATCGCAGAACATAATACATGAATTTCCCCAGCTACCTGGTTTTTTAACATGTATTCTTTTTTCGAAATATTAGTACCCTGCAATGCTTGTTTCAAAGGATTATCATCAAACAAAATAGGAGTTCTGGTAACAGGATCATACAATTGATAAAGATTTTGCCAATCCTTCAACAAAGAATCATTGTCTGTTACACCAATCATTCTACCTAAACTCTCATTACAAAAAATTAATTCTCCCAATTGGTTTACAAGTGCTACACCTTCATTCAATGAATGAATCATAGTATTAAGAAGTAAACCCTTTTCTAGATTTTCATTCTCAACTTTTTTTCTCTCCGTAATATTTTTTGCGAAAACACTGACCCCTAATTGAGTGCCATTTTCTTTGATAATTGGATTTACGGAAACATCATAATAGGTAATAACTCCATTTTTTGTTAGCTTATCTTCATAAGAAAAGTGCTTAGTTAAATTTGTTACTTCAATAAGATCTTTCAATTTAATTTGATCAAAGTTCGAAATCAAGTCAAATAAACAACAACCAAGCACAGGAGTTCTTCCAAAATATGTTTTACAAATATTTGCAAATTCATTATTATAGTTGATTAGCTTAAATTCATTATCAAAAGAATACACAACATCCGGCATATTATTAATGAGTGTCAAAAAATCGGCTCTTTGGCTTTCTTCTTTATCCTGTAGTTGTAATTGCAATTGTTGGCTTGACTGATTTTTTTTTACCGTTACATAGAGTAGCGTTTGCATTGATGATTCATCTGCCCATTCTGAGGAGAAGGACAATAGTTGAAAAGTTCCATCCTTTTTTTGAAAATTAAACTCCGAAAAAGCGTCTTTAGACTTTTTTAATGCTTCAAAAAAGATATTAAATTTTTTACTTTGTTTATCAGAGGCTAAACTTGTAAAGGGATAAGTAATGACATTTTTTTTCTCAACCCCTAAAATCTTAAGAAACTCTTCATTAACGTCAATACACACCCCACTTTCGTCAGTGATACATAGACCAATAGCATTTTTTGATAACAAATTCAATAACGAATCCATGAGACAGGTTTCAACTTTTAATTGAATTTTGAAGATTGCGCTAACTCATTGTCTGAGTTTTATTTTATCAGAAGCGCATATAAATATACATAAAAAATTACTGATATCTGTAGGATTGAGTAGGAAATCCTGCCCAATCAAATGAACTAATTGATTGATACTTTCTTTAGGAAAAGAATTCAAGAATTATTTTTAATTATTGATAGGCTATCTCATTACCCAGAGAAATAAGACTAGGACTGGAAGATTTTTGACAAGGATTGTAAATTCAAGGGCTTTGTCATATAATCAACAACTGCTTTATATGTTTTGGCTTTTTCAATATCCCTAGGATCTATTGAAGAGGTATGCATGATTATTTTGCAATCTTTTGTTTTGTTTTCAGGTAATTGATCGAAAATATCCAGAAATTCCCAGCCATCCATAACCGGCATATTAATATCTAGTAGTATAAGCTGTGGCAACTTCGAATCCGAAGTATTAAGCATTTCTTTTATAACTTCAAGGGCTTCAGTGGCACTTTCAAAACTCCTGACTTTTTTATCGGGATGGGAATCCTTAATGATTTCTTGGTTAAGAAAATTAACCAATGCATCATCATCTATAAGAAAAATGTCTTTTATCAATTAAAATGCTTTTATCAAAATTGCCTACCTAATCAATCATTACCTATTAGTTATAAATATAAAGAATGATTCAGTTTTTACAAAATTAAAACTAGCTTAATTCTAGTAACTAAAACAGATGAAATATAAAATAACGATGTTTAACAATATATAGAAAAAGGGGTTACATTTACTTTAACTTCTAATTCAAAATGGTATGATTCAAATTGCAATGTGCATAGACGATGACCCAATTGTTTTGATGTTGAATGATTTAATTCTTAAAGAGCAATCTTTTTGTGGCATTCTAATTAAATATGATAGAGCGGAGTCTGCACTTGAATATTTTGATGAGCAATCTAAACTTCCCAAGGAAGAACAAGAGCTTCCTTCTCTCATTTTTCTAGACATTAATATGCC
>CAIJZG010000231.1 GCA_903825065.1 uncultured Bacteroidota bacterium | reverse complement strand
GCGATGAGCATGGCAATTTTGACGAAACGGCAAATCCAAATGGTGCAATAAGAAATATTGCCGGTATCGCTAATAAGAACAAAAATGTTTTTGGAATGATGCCTCATCCTGAACGTGCTACTTCATCTGCCTTGAGTAACCTGGATGGGAAAAAAGTCTTCGAATTATTAGGCTTAAACTAATTATCAAAATTTAGATAAAGAAATGAAAAAAATAGTACTAGCAATTTTCGCATTCATAGTTTCAGCAAGTTTGTTTGCACAAATCAAAGACCCTGTTAGTTGGAAATATGAAGTTGTTAAACAAACTGGTAATAGCTACCAATTAACAATAACTGCTACAGTACCAAAACCTTGGCATATTTATTCTCAAAACACACCCAAAGGGGGACCAATACCTACTAAAATAAATATTAATTCAAACCCGCTGATAACTCTAACAGCAGGAAAATTGAAAGAAATTGGCAAACTTGAAAAAACACTTGACAAAAATTTTAGCCCCAAAGGTGTTGAAGTTTTATTTTATAGTGAGCAAGTTCAATTTATACAAAACATTAGTTTAAAAGGTGCTGTTAAGACTAATATCAGCGGATCTGTAGAATATATGGTTTGTGATGATAGTCAGTGTTTACCCCCAACGAAAAAATCATTTGACATTAAGATCCAATAACCTGCATGAAAAAACTTTTTTATAGCCTACTGGTTTTATTCGGCGTTATAATATTTAATAAAGTTGTTGCACAGGATATAAAACCTGTGCAATTTGCTTTTAATACACAACGTGTTAATGATTCGTTAGTATTATTAAAGATAAAAGTAAGTGTCGCAAAGAATATATCGCTTTTCTCAGTTAAGAAAAGAACCAATGATGATCCGTTTGTTTCAAGCTTATTACTCGATTCATCATTACTTAAATATCAAAATAAAACTGATTCAACTTCAGAGATAGGAAGCCTAAAATTAATTAAAGAAGCCGCTGCAGATGCATCTTACAGAGTATTTAACGATAGTGTAGAATTTCAATATTCTTTGCATATTTCTGATACAACAATAAAAAAAATAAAAGGAGAATTTACCTGGCTAGCTAAATCAGGTACAGAATTTCCAAGTGGTGTTGAAAGTTTCTCTGTAACTGTAAATGCATCTAAAGAAAAATTATTAAAGGATGTAAATACAGCCGACCAAAAATCTAAATCACTCTGGAGTATTTTTCTGATTTGTTTCGGAACTGGTTTATTAGCTATTATTACGCCTTGTGTATTTCCTTTAATACCTGTAACGGTAAGTTTCTTTTTAAAAAGAAGCAAATCGCGTGTAGAAGGAATTAGAAATGCAGTTTGGTATTCTATTTCTATTATTTCAATTTATACGATTCCAACTTTATTATTAACGATTATTTTCGGCGATAAGGTTTTATATACTATCTCCACTCATCCTGTTTCAAATATTTTATTTTTTATCATTTTCATCATATTTGCCACCTCATTCTTCGGTGCTTTTGAATTAACCCTTCCTAATAGTTGGGCAAACAAAGCAGATCAAAAAGCTGGGAAAGGTGGATTGTTAGGTATCTTTTTCATGGCTATGACTTTAGTAATTGTATCGTTCTCCTGCACTGGTCCTTTAGTAGGAACTTTATTGGGTCAGACCAGCACAAATGGTGTTAGCTCCGCTCCAATTATTGGTATGCTTGGATTTGGTGCAGGATTGGCTTTGCCTTTTTCGTTATTCGCATTTTTCCCATCTATGATGCACTCACTTCCAAAGAGTGGTGGATGGTTGAATTCTGTAAAAGTTGCTTTTGGGTTTATTGAATTGGCCCTTGCTATGAAGTTCTTGTCGAATGTAGATCTTGCCTATCATTGGCATTTGTTAGATAGAGATGTTTTCTTAGTTTGTTGGATAGTGATTTTTGGGTTAATGGGATTATATCTTTTAGGAAAACTAAAATTCTCACATGATAGTGATCTGCCTTATCTTAGTGTGCCTCGTTTATTTTTTGCAATCATAATTTTTTGTTTTTCATTGTACATGATACCTGGTCTATTGGGAGCACCACTTAAATTATTAAGTGGGTTTATTCCTCCTGCAACTACCCAAGAATTCAATTTGCAAAATTTAGAATATAAGATTGATAATTTACACTCGGTGTCATTAAATTCAAATCCTGCTGCTTCGAATGTGCTGCCCCCAAAGAAATATGTAGATAAATTAGAAGTGCCATTCGGCCTTGTGGCTTATTTTGATTTGAAGGAGGGAATGGCAGCTGCTAAAGCAATGAATAAGCCTGTGATGCTTGATTTTACTGGTCATTCCTGCGCTAATTGTAGGAAAATGGAAGAACAGGTATGGAAGAATCCAGAGGTTCTAAAAAGAATAAAAGAAAACTTTGTTTTGATTAGTTTATATGTAGATGAGTCAACCGAATTAACTGATGATGAACAAGTTAATAATTTAAAGGGACAAAAAATAACGACTGTAGGAGAACTAAACCTTGAATACGAAGTAACTAAATTTGGTTTAAATGCACAACCTCTCTATAAATTTTTAGATCTTACTGGTAAGCCTCTGAGCGATATTAATTATGGCTATGATCCAGATGTTGAGAAGTTTATTGCTCACCTTGATGCTATGAAAGCGGCATTTGAAAAGAAACAATAATAATTCAAAAGTCAAAAAAAAGCAAGCTTAATTTGGTTGGAGCATAAAAAAAGCCAAAACTGATTTTGAATCTAGTTTTGACTTTTAATTTTTAATTTCAACTTTAT
>CAIJZG010000230.1 GCA_903825065.1 uncultured Bacteroidota bacterium | reverse complement strand
ATTTCAAGTCGATTAAGAAACGATTAATCTTTTTCTTTTTTTCCATTCCTAAAGGATAAAAATAATCCCCAGCTCTCGGCTTTCTCAATAATAATGGAAATTGAATTTTATCATTATCAATTAATGCAAATAAAGGATTAGGATTTATCTGAAAATTAGAGGCATCCAATTTGTTTATATGAATAACCCCTTGATCATAATGAACTTGCATTTCTGCGTCTTCAATTACATAAAATTTAGTATTCTGCGTTTCAAGCTCAGCAATAATCAGCCACTTTCTGTTTTTAATTATACGATGGGTTACTGAAGAAACGTAAGCACCATTGTCAGCATCCATTAATTTAAGAATTTCACTAGTTTGTGCAGCACTAAACCCATAAGATTTCGATATCTCCCAAACAATTGTATTTAAAGACTTTTCCTTCTTTAGCTTTAATATTGGAATATGAATCTCAGCTCCTTTTTGTTCTAGTAATCGAATTAACTTACCAGCTATTGCATTTTGATAGATATCCGCAACCTCTTTAAACCGTTCAATATTTTCTAAAATATTTTTTTCTACCCCGGGAAAAATATTTTGAATTTGTGGTATTAAATTATTTCTAAAAAAGTTTCTAGTGTATTTATCTGATTCATTCGAAACATCTTCTACAAATTGTAAATGATTTTCTTTAGCATATTTTATAATCTGCTCTTTTCTAAATGGCAGAAGTGGACGAATCAATAATCTATCATTTTGAAAAGGCAATATTCCACGAAGGCCCGCTATACCTGTGCCTCTAAAAAAATTCATCAGTACTGTTTCTATATTATCATCCCCATGATGTGCCGTAACAAGCAATACTTTTTTATCTTCTTTTGATGCCAACTCAGTTACTAATTCTGCAAACCATTGATAACGTAATATTCTTGCAGCTTCTTGAATGGCCACTTTTTCTTGAATCGAAAATTCAGAGGTATTAAATTCTTTGATATAAATTTCTGATGCGCCATCCATAGAAGAGACAAATTTCTCATCCCTAATGCTATCATTTCCTCGTAAATGAAAATTAGCATGAGCTATACTAAAAGAGAATCCAGCATGCTTAATTAAATCCACTAAAACTACACTATCTACTCCCCCACTTACAGCCAATAGTAAATGGCAATTCCCCGGATTCCAAATAGGAAATTGTTTTTGCCAATGGCTATTAAATTGAGTATTTAAATTCATGGGTAATAATTAAGCTTTCTTTGCTTCTTTAGCCCATCCATCTTTTAAACTTACTGTTCTATTAAAAACTAATTGATCTTTTGTACTATCCCGATCAACTACAAAATATCCTTTCCGGATAAATTGAAAAGCTACATTTGGGTCATCCGTTTTTAAAGCAGGTTCAGCAAGTGCATTTTGAATAATTTGAAGGGAATCTTGATTAATATAATCTTTAAAATCGCCCTCAGCATTTGCAACATCTTCTACTTTAAACAAACGATCATATAATCTGATTTCAATTTTTATAGCGGTTGCTGCATTAACCCATTGTAAAGTTCCTTTCACATTAATTCCTGATGTGTCTGATCCACTTTTGCTTTCTGGGATATAACTACAATGTAATTCAGTCACATGCCCCTCGATATCTTTAATTACTTCATCGCATTTAATAATATAGGCACTCTTTAAACGAACCATTTGTCCAGGTGAAAGTCTAAAATACTTCTTAGGAGCTATTTCCATAAAATCTTCCTGCTCAACAAATATGGTATTGCTAAATGGAATAGTTCTGGTTCCAGTGGAAATATCTTCAGGATTGTTTTCGCTTTCTAAAAACTCTGTAGTGTCGGGATAATTGGTGATCACAATTTTCAAAGGATCAAAAACAACCATTCTTCTTAGTGCTGTTTTATTAAGACGTTCACGAACACAAAATTCTAACAGACTGAAGTCGATCAAATTTTCTCTCTTTGCCACACCAATTTTATCGCAAAATTCTCGAATACTTTCAGCCGGGTACCCTCTCCTCCGCATTGCTGAAATGGTACTCATCCTTGGATCATCCCATCCATTAACATGATTTTCATTTACTAATTGCAAAAGTTTACGTTTACTCATCACAGTATAAGTCATGTTCAAACGGGCAAACTCATATTGTTTGGATGGAAAAATTTCAAGCTTCTCAATACACCAATCATATAAAGGACGATGTGGAATAAACTCAAGAGTACAAATTGAATGTGTAATATTTTCTATTGAATCGCTTTGTCCGTGTGCAAAATCATACATTGGATAAATGCACCATGCATCCCCAGTTCTATGATGGTGTGCGTGTTTAATTCGATATATGATTGGATCACGCATATGCATATTGGAACTAGCCATATCAATTTTAGCTCGGACAACTTTTTCGCCATCTTGATATTTACCAGCGCGCATATCAACAAACAACTGAATATTTTCAGCTACTGTTCTACTTCTATAGATATTTTCAATTCCAGGTTGAGTAGGCGTTCCTTTTTCCTGAGCAATAGTTTCACTACTGCTATCATCAACATAAGCGAGTCCTTTCTCCATTAGCTTAACTGCAAACGAATAAATTTGTTCAAAATAGTTAGAAGCATATAATTCTTCTGCCCAATCAAAACCTAACCATTTTACATCATCTTTTATACTCTCTACATATTCAGTTTCTTCGGTGCTTGGATTAGTATCATCAAAACGAAGGTTCGTTTTACCTCCATATTTTTTAGCTAGCCCAAAATTTAAACAGATGCTTTTAGCATGTCCAATATGGAGATATCCATTAGGTTCAGGGGGGAATCTGGTGAGAATAGACTGGTATTTTCCACTATTCAAATCAGCTTCTACTATTTCTTCTATAAAATTAAGGCTCTTGTCTTCACTCATTCTTTTTCTTTTTCTAGATTGCGAATGTACGAAATTGAGGGCTTCTTTATAAAAGCCAATATGCATCCCTTCAAACAAAAATGCCGTTTCGCCTTTATTGTAGGCGAGACGGCATTCTAATAATTTATTAAACTACTTACTTAGAAATCACAACAGATTCAAAAAATGCAGTAGCATCTTCTTTTTTAGCTGCTGGATCTGATGAATAGTATAATACCTGATGTAATATTGCACCACTGAAAAATAAATATCCGAATGCTTTTTTACCTTTTAGTTGTGGTGCTGTTGAACCTGAACCATCAATTTCAAGATATAAAGCGCTCTTGCCTTTAAATTGAACCACTTCGTCCTTAACTAGAGAAGCTCCTGCCATTTGTCCCATCATTCCCCCTTTAATTTGATCCCATAATCCATCTCCGGATGAAGCAATAACGTCTTCTGTTAATCCCATTGGACTTAAATCAAAAGCCATGCCCATATATGCGATTGTGCTATCTTTTTTGAATGAAAACACTTTAGGTCCATTAGGCAAATCAGTAGCTTCAGGTTTGCCAGGGAATACTACTTTTACTTTTTCTGAAAGATTTTGTTCAGTTGCTTGTGCAAAAGAGGCTACTGCAATACAGCTAGCGATAAAAAATGATAAGATTTGTTTCATATAGTTTATTTACACCGAAAAAATAATACTTATTCTTTTGAAAATGAGAAAATATAGTAAAATTATTTACTAAATACTTGATAGTCGGTCATATATTTAATTGAACGTATCATATCATCATGCAGCAAACGATCAACTTCATTAAAACTAACTACTTCTCTATAGCCTTTCATTAATGTCTCTACTTGCGTTGAGCTCTTTAATGGTCTGCGAAAATCAAGTGCTTGTGCTGCACTCATTAATTCTATTGACAATATTTTTTCAACATTATTTATCACACGTAAACATTTAGTGGCACCATTTGCGCCCATACTAACATGATCTTCCTGATTATTTGAAGATGATATACTATCCACCGAGGAAGGGGTACATAATTGTTTATTTTCACTTACGATACCTGCAGCTGTATATTGAGGTATCATGAATCCAGAATTTAAACCTGGGTTCTTTACAAGAAATAATGGTAATCCACGCTGGCCGCTAATTAATTGATAGGTTCTTCTTTCAGAAATATTTCCTAATTCACTCATTGCAATGGCTAAATAATCTAGAACTAAGGCTAAGGGCTGACCATGAAAGTTGCCCCCACTAACAATTAAATCATCATCTGGAAAAATATTAGGATTATCTGTCACTGAATTTGCTTCACGCATGAAAACTGATTGTACATGTTCAAATGCATCTTTAGTGGCCCCATGCACTTGCGGGATACACCTAAAAGAATAGGGATCCTGTACTTGTTTTTTTGAGATACTCGAAATCTCACTGTCTCTCAAATAGTTTCTCAAAGCACTTGCAGTTGCTACCTGTCCTTTATGAGCTCGAATAGAATGAATATGGGGATCTAAAGGTTCTTGAATACAATCAAAAGCGTCAAAAGACATAGCACTTATTAAATCAGCCATAGCTATTAAATGCTCAGCCTTTTTTAAACAATAGAGTCCGTATGCACTCATAAATTGTGTTCCATTAATCAGTGCCAGGCCTTCCTTGCTTTGTAATTGAATAGGGTTCCAATTAAGGTTTTCCATCACTGTTTTACTAGGTTGTTTCTGTCCTTCATAATATACATTTCCCAACCCAAGTAAGGGCAGACTCAAATGACTCAATGGTGCCAGATCTCCAGATGCACCAAGAGACCCTTGCGTATAGATTACGGGAGTTATGTCATGATTGAACATATCAACCAGTCGATTTACTGTATCAATTTGAACGCCACTGTTGCCGTAGCTTAAAGATTTTACTTTAAGCATCAACATTAGTTTAACTATTTCTATAGGAACCTCCTCCCCTAAACCGCAAGCATGAGAGACCAATAAATTATATTGTAGCTGTTCAATGGATCCTTCATCAATTTGTACATTTTGCAGAAAACCAAAGCCCGTATTGATTCCATAATACAAAGTTCCAGCGTCTTTCATCTTGATATCAAGATATGTTCTGCAAGTTATTATCTTTTCTCTTGCATCATCTGTAATAGAAATTTGTTGATTAAAATCAAGTAGATCTTTAATTTGATCAAAAAACAACCAATTGTGATCGAGATGTAAATTATTATTACTCATAATTCAGCATTAAGCTGGAGATCCATGCTCCAAAATACAACGTTAAGAATACGAATGTCGATAATTATAATTTGTCTTAAAAATATTTATCTTTTACATGATATGTACATATAAAAACACCTTGAACTATTTAGGTTCAAGGTGTTTTTCGCGAAAATTTTATCTTCCAGTTAGTTTGTCTTAAAATATCTAGAAGAAGAATAAGAACTTGTTCCGGCAGTATTCTTTGCATTAATTCTCCAGTAATAGGTGGTTTTAGATAGCAATCCAGATACACTGGTTGATGGGGCAGTAATACCAGAAACATTATATACCAAATTGCTAGAGGTAGTAAAAATTAGGAAATTATTATGTTTGAAATGCAAGTTAAGCCCGGGCTGATTTTGATGACTATATCTAACAATTTTATCTTTAAAATAGGATTTTAAAACTGTCTAAATGATGCTAGATTACACAAAGTAAAAAAAAATTGAAAAGTAATTTTATGCCCTATACCTTCCAGGATTGCCTGCTGGAATAAGTTGTATTGAAATAAACCAAAAAGAAGACTTAGTATTTAAAAATACTAGTAAGTCTTTTCATGTAGTGGTATATTTTATTATTATAATTCTATTAAAACAAAGGTCTTTTATAGAAATCCGATAATTTAGGTGTTCTATTTCTAAATGACCTTTGAGGTGGATGCATCAAGAACATAAAAATGGAAAAGCATAATGTGAATGAATAAATTTGAATGGTAATCATAATACTAAATTTTAATTTAGATTTTTGTGACATTCAAAAGTCTTTTTTGTGTT